>WGMD01000030.1 GCA_016125255.1 Planctomycetota bacterium
GGCATCAAGATGACGAGCTTCGACCGTCAACAGATCGATGCGATCCGAAAGGAACTGAATCAGACCTTCAACACCCAACACCAACCCGCCGTCCAGACACCCGCCCCTTCACGAATTTACAGCACGACAGGGACTTGACCCGGCGGCGACGGCGGGGCTGCGGTGGGCGGCGGAGAGTGAGGCGGCGGGGGCGCTGGCGGTGATCTTCATTCCGCTGGGGGCGGCCCTGCTGCGGTGCATGGTGGGGGCGGATCAGATTCGGCGGCTCTGCGGCGGGCGGCTGCCGGTCCTGAGGCAGTGTGCGCTGGCGATCGCCATCGTGCTCGTGCTGATCTTCGAGGGAATCCTGGCGGTCCTTGTGACGGCGGGGGCGGAGGCGCCCTGGCAACTGTGGCTCGCGGCCGGGGGGTTCTACTTCTTCTACATCGGCATGTGCCTGCTCGCATTCATGCCCCCGCGCGACCCGGTGACGCTGCTCATCGAATTCGAAGACGAACGGCGGGAGTGAGGCGAAGCGGCGAACGGCTCCGTTTCGCGCACAGGGGTTGCGTCTCTGGCGCACCGGGATGGCAACAAGCGCACGGGCGCGGCGAATTTCGCATGGGCGTGACGCGGGCGCGCTATAAGTTCAGTAAAGTCGCGCACGGGCATGACCCGGCCCGGTGCGCCGGTGCGCACGGGCGCGCCCATGCGCTCGGAGCGACGGCGTGATGCGCGAAAAGAGGCGTTGCGGCGTCGTGAATGCGGGCGCACCGGCGCGGAGGAAATCGGCCAGGTTGCCCGCCAGATGCGCGCGGGGCTTGGGGGACCCGCCGCGCTGAAGCGACGCGGGCCGAGGACGGTCAGCCGTTGAAGAGGGTGCGGAGGTATTTTTGATTTTGGGGGTAGGCGTCGGCGACGTTACTTCCGGGGGGGATGGCGGACTCGATGATGAGCCAGCCGCGGTAGTCGATCTTTTCGATGACGTCGCGCAGTCGGGGGAAATCGACTTTGCCCTGGCCGAGCAGGGAGGTGTTTTCCTTGCAGTGGAACTGACAGATGCGGGCGGCCCCGAGCTGGGCGATCTGGGCGTAGAGGTCGTAGCCCATCTTTTGCATGTTCGCCACATCGTAATACACCTTCACCGCCGGCGAGTTCACCGCGTCGAGCACCCGCAGGTGATCCTCCGCGTTCATCCACGATTCGATGCCGAGCACGACGCTCGCCTTCTCGGCCTTGGGGGCGATCCGCTTGAGGCGATCGATGACGCGGTCCTGCAAGTCGCGCTTGCCGTTGATGTCGCCGGCCCCGAAGAACGCCAGCAGGACGACGGTCTGGCCCATCGCCGCCATGACGTCGATGCATTCGCCGACCCAGCGCTCCGCGTCGTCGCTCGTCGCATACGGAATGCGATTGAGCACGCCCATCGCCAGCGAGCTGATCGCCACATGATGGGCCGCACACGCCGCGGCGTACTCGGCCCGGACCTCCGGCTTGCGCAGGTCGTAGCGGGCGCCTTCGTCATCGAAACTCACCTGTACGCCATCGAGGCCGAGTTGCTCGGCGAGAGCGACGGCGGCGATGTCCTGCCGCTTGCCGATCGACCAGTCGCAGGCGCCGATCCGGTAGACGTGCTTGTCGGCTGCGAATGCTCGAAAAGCCGGAGAAACGGCCAGCATCGACGCGGAGGCGGCGAGCATGTGGCGACGTGTGATGTGGATCGTCATGATTTGAGCCCGCTCAGGTCGGCGAGGATCGGTTCGTCCATCTTGAGCAGGTCGTCCCATGTGATCGTTCGCCGTTCGTATGCGGCGGTGCGGCCGAGGATGGTGATCAGGTTGCTGCGGACGGACGGGGCGATGGTCGGGTTGTCGTACTGGCCGCTGGTGATGCGGCGGTGGAACTCGGCGATGTTGGATACGGCCCCATCCTTGTAGATGCCGGGGGAGGCGCCGCCGCGGTAGAAGTTTTTGCCGCGGATGAGCGTTTCGCCGCCGTAGGCGGTTTCGAGCACGCCTTGCGAGCCGAACATGCGATTGCGGATGCCATCGGGTTTCGTGCCCGCGGCGTCGAATTGTCGGCCGCTGAAGGTGACGCCGATGTCATCGGGATAGCGGTACACGCCGGCGAAATTGTCGGAGGCGTCACCCACGTCCGTCCGCACCACGCGCCCGCAGGTCATCGTCGCACTGACCGGCGGCTTGTCCATGATCCAGCTCATGACGTCCAGCGCATGGATGAACTGTTCGGTGATGATGTCGCCGGAGAGTTTCTTGTCGAAGACCCAGTTGCGGAGCCGGGCCTCGGGCGAGTCATCGGGTTTGGTCTGCGGATTGAGGCGCCCGCCGTGATACGACGCTTCGCCGAACGCCAAGTCGCCGATCGCGCCGGCACGAAGGCGCTTCAGGCATTCCATGTAGAACGGATCGACGCGCGTCTGAAAATCAACGAGAAACACCTTCTGTTTGTCCGTGGCGGTTTTGCCCAGCGTTTCGACGCGCTTGCAGCCGGGCACATCGACGGCGATCGGCTTGGCCAGGTACACGTGTACGCCCGCCTCGATGCCCGCCGCGGCGTGCGTCGGATGAAAGTACGGCGGACTGATGACGGCGATGGCGTCCACCTTGTCATCAAGCAGCTTCTTGTACGCATCGAGCCCCGTGTGACGACGCTCGGCGGGGAGGTTGAACTTGTCGCCCACATTGTCGACGCGGTCCTTGAAGTAGTCGGCGGCGCTGACGATTTCGTATCCGCCGTGCGCGGCGAAGAGTTGGATGATCCAGCTTCCTCGCCCGCCGCAGCCGATGAGCCCGAGGCGGACTTTGGGTGCGTCGGCGGCGTGCAGAATGCGCGGCGTGGCGAAGCTCAGTGCGGCGGCGGTCATCGAAGCGCCAAGAAATTCGCGTCGATCCATCGGGTGAAACCTCCGGGAAAGGGGGTCGGGGATCGGGGGTCAGGGATCGGGAGGCCTTGGGGCTGATCGCTGATGCCTGACCGCTGAGGGCTAGGTTTTATTGTACGCCGCGGGTTCGAGGGTGCGCAGGCGGCGGCGGATTTTGAAGAGACTCACGAGCATGCGGAACGAATCGCGCAGCGGGCGCACGGTCGAATCGGCGTCGTTGCGCCACACCACGCCGACTTCCGCGATGTCGTATCCGAGTTTGCGCGACAGGGCGAGCACTTCGCAGTCGAAGGCGAATCCGTTGTCGACGGCGAGGCCGAACACGCGGCGGGCCACGTCCCGGCGGAACAGCTTGAAGCCGCATTGCGTGTCGTACACGTCGCGCAGCATGATCGACCGGCGCACCACGCGGAAGATCCAGTTCATGAGCCATCGCAGAAACGTCTGCGGCGGATCGAGCACCGAGTCGTGCATCGCGCGCGATCCGATCACGACGCCGAAGTCCGACAGGAGCGGCAGCATTTTCTGCACTTCGGTGATGGGCGTGGACATGTCAGCGTCACACATGAGCAGCGCGTCGCCGGTCGCTTCGAGCATGCCGCGCCGGACGCTGTAACCTTTGCCGGAGTTGACGGGGTTGACGATGAGGCGGAGTTTCATGTCGCCGGGGCGATACTGTTCGACGAGCGAAGCGGTGCCGTCGGTCGACCCGTCATCGACGACGATCACCTCGATGCGTCCCAGCGCGTGTGCGGCGTAGTGGCGCAGGAGGTCGAGCGATTGAGCGATGCGCCGCGTCTCGTTGTACGCGGGGACGATGATCGACAACGCGGGATTCGGCGAAGCTTGCACGCTCATACGCGAAACACAGGACCCGGAGGCCTCCTGCGCCCATTATAACACATCCTCCGAAGGGACCCGCCCGACGCGGCGGCGACGAAAATGAGTAGTGCATTTATGAAAAGCGTCTGCTATGATCGAAGGGCGTTTTTTCGCCCGCTCCAACATCGAGGCATCGCTGGAGACCGGATCATGCAACGTTGCAACGTCACTCGCCGTCGATTCGTTCAAGGCGCCGCGGCCCTGGCCGCAGCGCCTTATTTCGTGCCCCGCCGCGCCTTCGGCGCCAACGACCTGCTCCGCGTGGGCATGATCGGCGTGGGCAAACAGGGGCAGCATCACTGCAACGTCTTGGGCAATTTCAACGAAGCGTTGATCGTCGCCATCTGCGACGTCGACAAGATGTCGCGCGAAGAGGCGGCGGGCAAGGTGCGCGCCATTCACAAAGCGCGTCACAAACCCGAGGACATCGACCTGTACGAAGATTACCACGAGGTGCTTTCGCGCAAGGACATCGACGCGGTGGTGATCACCACGCCCGATCACTGGCACGAGACGCCGGTCATCGAAGCATGCAAGGCGGGCAAGGACATCTACTGCGAGAAGCCCTTGTCGCTGACGGTGGATGAAGCATGGCGCATGGTGGCGGCGGTACGCAAGTACAGCCGCGTGTTTCAGACGGGTTCGATGCAGCGGTCGGATTCGAAGTTTCTGCACGCGTGCGAACTGGTGCGTAACGGGTACATCGGCAAGCTTCAGACGGTGCATGTCAACGTCGGAGGCCCGAGCAAGTGGTGCGATCTGCCGGAGGAGCCCAAACCCGTGGGGCTCAACTGGGACATGTGGCTGGGGCAGACGCCGACGCGCCCGTTCAATGCCATCCTGCGCCCGCCCAACAACGAGCACTTTCCGGCTTGGCGCAGCTATCGTGAATACTCCGGCGGGGGCATGACCGACTGGGGGGCGCATCACTTCGACATTGCGCAGTGGGGCATGGGCATGGACGGCTCGGGGCCGGTCCAGATCATCGCGCCGACCGATACGGATCCGCTGACCTATGTCTACGAAACCGGCGTGAAGATGTATCACGTCTACGACAACAAGCCCAAGGACATGAAAGTCAACGGCGTGCTGTTCACCGGCACCGACGGCACGGTCGAAGTCAACCGCGGGTACCTCAAGACGAATCCCGAAGCGCTCGCCGACATCCGCAACTTCAAGTTCAAGGACTCGGACGTGCGGCTCTACAAGAGCCAGAACCATCACGCCGACTGGATCGACGCCATCAAGAAACGCTCGCGCCCGATCTGCGATGTGGAGATCGGCGCCTCCAGCGCCTGCGTGTGCCACCTGGGCAACTTCGCGTACTGGACCGGTCAGTCGTTCAAGTACGACCCCAAGACGCACACGATTCCCGACAACGCGGAAATCGCCAAGCTGCTGCGCCGTGATCACCGCTCGCCGTATGACACGGTGGAAATATAAATGAAGATGTCAGCGTTCAGGTGTCAGCGGCCTGCAAAGGCCGCCCCTGATCCCGGACCCCCGATCCTCGATTCCTGAACCCTCAACCCAGCCCGCCAATTTGGAGCGTTCACCATGTCTCTGACACGTCGCCAGTTCACGCAATCCGCCCTCGCCGTCGCGGCGACGGCCCCGATGTTCGTCCCCCGCTCGGCCTTCGGCGCCAATGACAAGATCACCATGGGGTGCATCGGCATCGGCTGGCAGGGCACGACGAACATGAATCAGTTCCTCGGCAAGGACGACTGCCGCATCGTGGCCGTGTGCGATGTGGACAAGAATCACCTCATCGCGGCCCAGAACGCCGTCAACAAGAAGTACGGCAACAGCGACTGCAAAACCTATCACGACTACAAGGAACTGATCGCCCGCAAGGACATCGACGCCGTGGTGATCTGCACGCCCGATCACTGGCACAGTCTGCCCGCCATCGCCGCCGCCAACGCCGGCAAGGACATCTTCTGCGAGAAGCCGCTCTCGCACTCGCTTGTCGAAGGCATTCGCATGGTCGAAGCGGTCGAGAAAAACAACCGCATCTGGCAAACCGGCTCGTGGCAGCGGAGCACGTTCAACTTCCGACAGGGCGTCGAGCTGGTTCACAACGGGCATATCGGCAAGGTGACGCGCGTCGAAGTCGGCCTGCCGTCCGGTCATAACGACTTCGCCAAGTCCGGCCCGCCCGGACCCAACAGCGACGCCCCCGCCGAGCTGGACTTCGATACCTGGCTCGGCCCGGCGCAGCAGATGCCCTACAACAAGGCGATCAGTCACAAGAACTGGCGATGGAACTACAACACCGGCGGCGGGCAGCTCATGGACTGGATCGGACACCATTGCGACATCGCGCACTGGGGCCTGGCCGACCCCGAGTTCGGCATCGGCCCCGATGACAAGATCGGCCCGGAAGAACTGAGCGCGACCGCCGAGTTCCCCGATCACGATGCGATCTGGAACACCGCGACGAAGTTCCGCATCGAATGCAAGTACCCCAAGGGCGTCGAAGTCGTCATTGCCGGCGGATACGGCGACATCGCCGGCGGCACGAAGTGGATCGGCCCGGACGGATGGGTCTACGTCAATCGCGGAAAGTTCACCGCGTCGGACATGGAGTGGACGAAACCCAAGTTCGATCGCGGCCCCAAGAAGGCGTACGACTCGAACAATCACTGGCAGAACCTGCTCGACTGCATCAAGAGCCGCAAGCCGACGATCACGCCCGTCGCCGTCGCGCACCGCTCGGCGACGCCGGGGCATCTGGGCATCGTCGCCGCGGCGCTGGGCCGCACGATCAAGTGGGACGCCGAGGCGCAGCGCGTCGTCAATGACGATGAGGCGAACAAGCTCCTGTACCTCGAAGGCGACAAAACGCCGTGGATGCCGATGCGCAAGCCGTTTGTGATCGGATAACGATCGCGCGATGCGAATGTGAATGTGTATACAAGGCGGGGGGACTTAAGTCCCCCCGCCTCTTTTAGGCGCGTTTGTAGAACGGGAGCGGGACGACCGTCGCGTCGACCTGTTGCTTGCCGAAGTCGACGGCGAGCTTGGTATCCATCATGGCGTGCGCGGCGTCGACGTAGGCCATCGCGATGGGGACGTCGAGCGTCGGGGAGAGGCAGCCGCTGGTGACTTCGCCAATGGGTTGGCCGTTGAGGACGACGGGCATGTGCTGACGGGGCGTGCGGCGGCCGTCGAGTTTGAGGCCGACGAGCTTGCGTTTGGGGCCGGCGGCTTTGATGGACTTGAGCGCATCTTGTCCGATGAACGCGGGGATTTCAGGGCTGTCGCCGGCGGTCTGGTCCTTGTCGAGCGTGACGGCGAAGTCGAGGCCGGCGGAGAGCGGATCGATGTCTTCGGAAAGCTCATGCCCGTAGAGCGGCATGCCCGCTTCGAGGCGCAGCGTGTCGCGCGCGCCCAGTCCGGTCGGCTTGACCTTGATGCCGTCGGTTTCACGCAGCAGGAGCTTGATCGCCATGCCCGTCGACTTGGCGGGCAGGATGACTTCGACGCCGTCTTCGCCGGTGTACCCGGTGCGGGAGATGATGAGCTTGAGGATGAGCAGGTTCTTGGTGCAGAAGCTGTAGCGTTTGAGCGTCGGCACTTCGCTGGAGAACTTGCCGATCATCTGCATGACCTTGGGGCCTTGCAGGGCGACCATGCCGGTCGACTCGGTCACGTCGTCGATCTTGACGGACATGTCAGCCAGATGCTTTTTGAAATGCTCGAGCAGCTTGAGGCGATTGGCGGCATTGCAGACCATCATCCAGTGATCGTCGAAGCGGTAGATGATGATGTCGTCGAGGACCCCGCCGCGCTCGTTGCACACGAGGGCGTAGCGGCAGGCGTTGGTCTTCATGTCGGTGATGCGGCGGGTGAGGATCAGTTCGAGGAATCGGCGGGCGTGGCGGCCGGAGAATTTGACGCGGCCCATGTGCGAGACATCGAAGATGCCCGCGGCGGTGCGGACGTTGTGATGTTCGTCGAGGATCGAGCCGTAGTGAATGGGCAATTCCCATCCGGCGTAGTCGACGAACTTGCCACCGTGTTCCTGGTGAAACGAATAAAAGGGCGTGCGAAGCAAAGCGGTATCCTTCACGTCAAAAGCGGGATGGTCGTTTTCGCATAATCACGTGCAATTGTCCAGCGGGGGCGGACGTTGGGCATTACAATCCCGTTTCCGGAAGCGAATCGCCCGCCAAGTCGAGGAAATCCCAATGCGTTCAGTCCCCCGCTTCGTGCTCATGCTCACATGGGTCGCGGCCCTTGTCTTCACCCCGGCCGTTCACGCGGCGCAGGATCGGCCCAACATCCTCTGGATCGTCGCCGAGGACATCAGCCCGAACCTCGGATGCTACGGCGACGCCTACGCCACCTCGCCCAACATCGACAAGCTGGCCAAAGAAGGCGTGCGCTATGACTATGCCTTCTCCAACGCCGGCGTCTGCGCCATCGCGCGCACCACGCTGATCACCGGCCTCTACGCCCCGTCGATCGGCACGCAGTTCATGCGCTGCCGCGGGCCCATCCCAGACACGATCCGCGGCTACCCCAGCTATCTGCGCGACGCCGGCTACTTCACGACCAATCACACCAAGACCGACTACAACATCGCCGACCCGCCGATGAAGTCGATGTGGGACGAGGCGGACAAGAAGGCGCACTACAAGCACCGCAAGCCCGGCCAGACGTTCTTCGCCGTCTTCAATATCGAATTGAGCCACGAATCGCAGCTTCGCGATCCGGCCTACAGCAAGAACGTCCGCCCCAAGCTCTCGGCGGCGGAACTGCATGACCCCGCCAAGGCGCGCGTCCCGGCGTATATGCCCGACATTCCGACCGTCCGCGAAGACTGGGCGCACTACTACGACTCGATCACCGCGATGGACAAGGAAGTCGGCCGCCTGCTCGGAGAACTGGACAAAGAAGGCCTCGCCGATGATACCATCGTCTTCTTCTACGGGGACCACGGCGGAGGCATGCCGCGGTCCAAGCGCTGGTGCTACGACTCGTCGACGCGCGTGCCGCTGATCATCCGATTCCCGAAAAAATGGCAGCATCTGGCCCCGGCGCAGCCCGGCGGGACGACGGATCGGCTCGTGAGCTTCATCGACTTCGGGCCGACGGTGATCAGTCTCGCCGGCGCCGAGCCGCCTTCGATCATGCAGGGCGAGGCCTTCCTCGGCAAATTCGCCCGCGAGCCGCGCCAGTTCGTCTACAACTATCGCGATCGGATGGACGAGCGCTACGACCTCGTCCGTGCGGTGCGCGACAAGAAGTACAACTACATCCGCAACTACCACCCCGAGTTGCCCTGGTTCCATCATCAGGCCTGCGACTACAACCTTCAGACGCCGACCACCGCGGCCTGGCAGAAACTCAGCGAAGCCGGCAAACTCACCGGCGCCCCGGCGATCTTCATGGCTGATTCCAAACCCATGGAGGAGCTCTATGACGTCGCGGCGGACCCGGATGAGATTCACAATCTGGCGAGCGATGCGGATTACGCACCGGTGCTGGCGAAGATGCGCACAGCGCTGCGGCAATGGCAGGATCAGGTGATCGACTTGGGCTTCATCCCCGAGCCGGAACTGCGAAGCCGATTCGACGAGCCGCCCTATGCCGCGGTGCGGGATCATCCCGACAGTTACCCGATGGGGCCCATCCGAGACGCGGCGGATCTGGCCATTGCGCGGAACCCCAAGAGTGTGCCGGCCCTGACGCAACTGCTCGACGACAAGGAGCCTGTCGTGCGCTACTGGGCGGCGACGGGGCTTTTGTCGCTGGGTGATGACGCCAAGCCGGCGCTGGCGGCGCTTTCCAAGGCGATGAGCGATGCGAATCTCGTCGCCGCCATCCCCGCCGCCGAGGCCGTCATCCGTCTGGGCGGCGAGGCGGACAAGGCCCGGATGGTTCTCGCTAAGGCCTTGTCAGACAAAAACGAATGGACGCAGCTCATGGCCGCCAACGCCATCGAACGCCTCGGCCCGGCGGGCAAGGGCGCGCTTCAGGAAGCCAAGGACACCATATTCAGCAATGACTACGTCAAGCGGGTGATTTCAGGCCTGTAAACACGTGTCATCGGACCCGATCCGTGGGATCACGCGCATGTATGCAAGTTTTTTTGTCTACTTATCCATAAAGGGCTTGTAACAATTTAGGACGTTGGGTATATTCTGCTTGGCTCGACACTGGCAAAGGGCTGGACCCCGGGGCGAGCCGGAAAAAAGACGGTTTGGGTTTCTAAAAGGCGCAGGAAAATCATGGGAAAGCGGACTGCTAAACGTCAGGCGCGTATGCGCTGGGTGGTCGGTGCGATTGGCACAGCGTTCGGGATTCTCGCTGCCGGATACGTCCTTGTGACGATCTCCGCCAGCACGAAGCCGACGGCAAACGCCGCTCCGATTCCTTCGGAAGCGGCTCAGGTCATCACAAACACAGCCCCCGCGACCACCGAATCACACACCAACTTCGATGCCGCCAGTCTGCTTGGCCCGGCCTCGACGCCCTCGGTGCAGGTGAACCTCTCGGCGATCGAGAAGGAGCTGGCGGGCAATAAGAGCGTGACGCCGAACCTCAACGTCACGGGCGCCGCGCCGATCCGATAAATCCTACGATCGCTACCGCCGGCGACCTGCCCGGTATTTTTTAGTATTTTGCTTGCCGCGAGCCAAGTTGTAAGCGATGCTATGCCGATAAGATGTATGCGTCGGGTTCATCGAGGCACAAGGAAGTGTCGCGCCGCACCCGGCGGCTCAACGCGGGAGCATCCATATGCGTCTGACGCCCGAATCCAGGAGCGAAGTCGAGGAACTGACCTGGCGCATCATCGATAACGAAATCGATGAGCCCAACTTCCGTCGCCTCGAAACCTACCTCACCGACTCCGAAGAAGCACGCCATCTGTACGTTGAATGCTTCTGGCTCCACACCGCCCTGCTCCACCACTATCAGCCCGATCGCTTCAAGCGACTCCTCCCGCAGATGAGCCCGGGCAATGCGTTCATGGAAGCCCTCGAAGAATCCGAGCCGCTCGCCAATCAGCGCGAAGTCGCCCGCCAGCGCCGCACGAAAAAGCCCACGCCCAACAACTGATCGCTTCATCCTTGCCCATTACTCAAACGCCTCGCACTTGCGGGGCGTTTGTCTTTGCGGTATCACCGCCCGCCGGTGAACCGTGTGACGCTCGATCCGACTTTGACAATCCGTGATGCCGTCGAAAGCGATCTGCCCGACATCGTGGGGATCTACAACGCCTCAATCCCCGGCCGGGTGGCGACGTCAGACACCGAACCGATCACCGTTGAGTCGCGCGCCAAGTGGTTCGCCCGCCATGACCCCGTCCGCCGCCCTCTGCTCGTCGGCGAACTGGCCGGGCGGGTCGTGGGCTATTGCAGCTTCCGCAATTTCTACGGGCGACCCGCCTACTACATCACCGCCGAGATCGCCATCTACGTCGACCCCGCCCATCACCGCAAGGGCTTCGCCCGCGCCCTGATCTCCGCCGGCCTCGACCGCGCCCGTGCCGCCGACCTCGAAAATGTTCTGGCCTTCGTCTTCGCCCACAACCCCGCCAGTCTCGCCCTATTCCAATCCTTCGGGTTCACCCCCGCCGGCCGACTCCCCGCCGTCGCCAATCTCGACGGGCGCCGCGTCGACCTCGTCATCCTGCAAAAACGCCTCTGACGCACGCCGTTTTCACTTCGCCGCATCATCGGTCAGATCGATGCTCAAAAGATGCTGCTCATCGCGGGCGAACAGGTGGCCGTGTGCGAGAGCGGGGTAGGCACGGACGGTGGCGTCGAAAAGGTGGGCGTGCGCCGTTTCGCGATACGCGGTCGGCGAGGCGTCGGCGAGGATCAGGTCGCCGCGGTCCGTCAGAAGGATCAGTCGATCGGTCGCCAGCAGCAGCGACGCGTTATGCACGGTGTCGGTCGACCACATGACCTTCCCCGTCGCCAGTTCGATACAGCGCAGGTCGGAACCCGGCGGCATGTCGAATCGGCCGTGCGAACCGTAGAGGTACCCGTCACGATGCACGGGCGTCGGGTAATGCGCCGACAGCGCCTCGTCGGAATGCCACACAACCCGCGGCTGATCCTTTTCGATGTGCAATAGCGTCGCCCCGGTGCCGTAGCTCGCCGACAAAAACACACGATCGCCCGCAAAAACAAGCGGCACGGCGGCGTTGACGGACGCATCCTGATCCGACCGGAAAGGGAACTCGAAGCGCATCGCGCCGCCGGCCGGGTCGATCGCGACGAGCCGCTCGCGCGTCAGCACCAGTGCGGCGGGTTGGCCATCGATCACCCCGGACGTCGGCGAGGAATAGCCGGCCGCATCGGAGGTAACTTTGTACCGAAGCTCGCCGGTGCGTTTGTCGAGGCCGACGATCCCGGCTTCGTCGTTGCCGCCGACGTTGAGGACCAGCACATCGCCGACGATGATCGGCGCCCCGGCCCGGCCGAAGAATCCCTTGTCGGACCGGAACTGTTTGACCGTGTCGAGCGACCAGATGATTCTCCCGGTCGCCAGGTCCAGACAATGGATCATGCCCTCCGCCCCGTAGGTGTACACGCGGTCGCCCTCAATGGTCGGCACGGCCCGAGGGCCGTTGTCGAAACCGAAGTTGTCGACATAGCGCGTCGGATACGTGAAGGTCCACTGAACCTTGCCGCTGGCTGCGTCGAGCGATCGGAGCCGCGCGGTGTTATCGATGCGGTCGAAGACGAGTACGTGTTCACCGCTCACGGCGGGTCCGGCGAAGCCGGCGCCGACGTCGATCCTCCAATCGATGTGCGGTCCGCCGGCGGGGAAGTGATCGATGATGTGCTCGGCGCTGACGCCGTCGCGATTGGGGCCGAGCAGTTGGGGCCAGTCGGCGGCGCGGGCGGTATTGATGAGGACGCACAGGGCGATCGGGAGCGCGGTCTTCATGACCTGAGCATAGCGGCCGGTGCGTCAGGAGGGAACCTTCAGCGGCTCGTGATGCGTTTTGCGGCGGAGCCAGTTGATCGTGCGATGCACGGGCGGACGGCGGAAAAGCCAGCGGAGAAGCCGCTTTTTGCGGGGAAAGTCGACAAGGATCAGGCCGATGAGGATCGTGACCACGCCCTGGCCCGGCAGGACAAGCATGGCGATCCCGGCGAGGATGAACACATAACCGAGGATGTTGCGGACGATGAGGACGATCACGCGGAGCGCGGCGTGCCGGGTTCCCCAGTGGGTCAGCGCGGCGTCATCGTTGACGAAATAGTCGGCGGGCAGGCGAACGAGGATGATCGGGCCGGTGATGATCGTCACGAGCAGCGACAGCACCGAAAAGACGGCGAGCCAGAAGAGCAGCGCCTCGTGATCCTTGCCCCACTGCCATATCGCATTCATGACAAAGCATACGCGCGACACGTGGTGTCGCGGCTATTGAATTTGCGATGAAGCGGATCGGCGGCGCTTACAGCGTGGCGCTGGTGAAGGGCAGCAGGCCCATGTAGCGGGCGCGCTTGATGGCCTGAGCGGCGAGGCGCTGCTCGTAGGCGGTGAGCCCGGTGCGCTTGCGGCCGTTGATCTTGCCGTTGGGGCTCATCAGGCGGCGGAGCGGCTCGATGTTCTTGTAGTCAACGTAGAGCTGACCGGTGGAGGAGCGAACAGCGATGTCCTTGTTGGTCGGTCCGAAACGATCAAAACGCGTGGCCATGAGAAGTCTCCGTCATGGGCTGTGTGGCCCCCGCATCGGCAGGGGCGACGGTTATTGGGAGCGGTATTGTAGAGGGCCCGGCCAATGGGTCAAGCCGGGGGATGAGAAGGGGTGAAGTGGCGAGGTGGTGATATGGCGAAGTAGGGACGGGAACCGCCTTTACATCACCACTTCACCCTATCGCCCCATCACCGCTTGCTTCACCCCGTCGGGTGCGCCGGCGTGATGGGCAGGGGTTTGGCGGCGGCGGCGGGGACGACGCGGAAGCACTCGGCGGGCCGGCCAAACCGGGCGGCGAAGCCCTTCTCCATGTGTTCGATGAGCCCCGGCACCGCTTCGTTGCCGACGAGCGCGATGGCGCAGCCGCCGAAGCCCATGCTCGTCATGCGGGCCCCGTACGCGCCGTCGAAGTCCTGCGTCAATTCGACGATCGCGTCGAGCTCCGGGCAGCTCACCGCAAATTCGTCGCGCAGCGAGCGGTGGCTTTCGTACATGAGAAACCCCGCCGTCTCGACCGCCCGCCGGTTCAGCGCGTCGGCCACCATCAGCACCCGCTGATTTTCGAGTATCACATGCCGGGCCCGATGCAAAAGCGTCGGCCCCAGCGCCTCGCGCATCTGCTCCACCATCGTCAACGTCGCATCACGCAGCGTCTGCACATGCGGCATGCGCTGCCGCACGATCGCCAGCGCCTGCCCTACTTCGTCCACGCGCTGGGCCAGCCCGCTGCCGTCCACATCCGGCTCGACGCCCGTATTGGCGACGACGATCGACACCTCGTCGTTGGGCATCTCGACCGGCTCGAACTGACCGCTGCGGCAGTCGATGAACAGGGCGCTGCGGCGAACCGCGGCACAGGAAATCATCGTGTCCATGATCCCGCGCCTGGCCTGCACGAAGTCCACCTCGGCCTGATGGCACCACTGGGCCTTGCGGAACGGGGCGAGGCGGATCATGAGCAGCGCCTCGATGAACGTCGCCGTCGCCGCAAGCAGCGCCCCTCCGCCGCCGAGGCCCGCCCCCTGCGGGAGACTCGACGTGATGACGGCGTCGAAGCTCGGGACTTTGTGGCCGTTGATGTTGAACTGCGCGACGACGCCCTTGACGTAGTTGACCCACGGCATGCGCGACCGCTCGAGCTGCGCGTTGTTGAGGAACGTCGCCATCTCGCCGCCGGCGTCGAGGGCGACGACGCGGCAGCGCTTGGAGTAGTTGGGTTTGCCGACGATGATGGTGTGCCGGTCGATGGCCATCGGCAGGACGAAGCCCTGGCTGTAGTCGGTGTGATCGCCGATGAGGTTGACCCGGCCGGGGGCGCGGGCGGCGGCGGAGGGTCGTTCGTCAAACTGCTCCGCGAACGCCTCGGTGGCGCGCTGGAGCACTTCCGCAATCGTGTGGGCGGTCATGCGCCGCTCTCCCGTCGCCTCGCCAGAAAATCCTCGAGTATCGCCGCCGCCGCGATGGCGTCCCGACGCGACTTTTTCTGCTTGTGCGTCAGGCCCGATTGCTTCATCCGCTCGTCCGCCTCGAAGCTCGTCAACCGCTCATCCACGCGGTGCACGACAAGCCCCGTATGCGACTCCAGCAGCAGCGCCAGCGCCAGCGACTTCTTCGCCGCCGCGCCCTCCTTACCGTCCATATCATAGGGCACACCCACCACCAGCTCATCGGGCCCCTGATCCTCGATCGCCTCGGCGATCCCCCGCAACAGCGTCGCCGGATCGCTCGTCTCGATCACATCCACCGGCCCGGCGTGCCCCGTCAGGTCGTCCCCCACCGCCAAACCCGTCCGTTTGTCACCGGGATCGATCGCAAGGTAACGCATGGTGGGCTCGTTGACTGGTTGACTGGTTGACTGGTTGACTGGTTGACTGGTTGACTGGTTGACTGGTTGACTGGTTGACTGGTTGACTGGTCCGCAGTGTACCGCCGCGCAATGCCTTTTGCCTTTCCCAGTTAACCAGTCAACCCATTAACCAGTTAACCGATTCAAACATACTCCTCCCCGAACATCTCCTTCACCTTCGCATACAACTCCTTCATCATGTCCGCCGCGTCGGGCGAGCAGATCAGCGTGCTTTTGCCCGTGTGGATCACCGTCAGATCCGACACGCCCAAAAGCGCGATCACATGGTCCGCCTCATCGCTGACGACCAGATTGTCCGCGCTGCCCAGCGTGATAACCTTCGCCTCCCCGCCCGCCCGGTTGCCCGTCTCGTCCGGCTTGAGTGTCTTGCCGTAGGCCGGCCAGCCCCCGACGTCCAGCCATTTCACCGGCATGTCCACCGTGATCAATTCCAGCTTCGCATCCTTGCTGGCCGGCTCCAAGACCGCGTAGTCCACGCTGATCTTGCGAAGCGTCGGGTAAACCTCTTCGAGCACCTTCCGGCGCCGCTTCGTATGCCACGCCTCGGCGATCTTCATCAATCCCGCATGCACGTCCGGCTCGTAACGCGCAATGCAGTCCATCAGCGTCGACGCCCGCCAGATGAACATCCCCGCGTTCCAGAGGTAGCGCCCGTCCTTGTAATACCGCTCGGCCGTGTCGGCATCGGGCTTTTCCTTGAAGTCGCCGGTGTGATGACAATGCTCATTGCCATCGACCGGTTCACCAAGCTGGACGTACCCGTAGCCGGTCTCCGCATGCGTGGGCTTGATGCCGAAGGTCACGATGCGCTTCGCGTCCTGCTCGACGATTTCGTAGCCGATGTTGACGCGTTGCTGGAACACGTCGACGGGCTCGATGAGATGATCGGCGGTGAAGACGGCGATCGTCGCATCGGGGTCGGCGGCGTCAAGAACGGCGCCGGGCAAACCGACCGCGGCGAGCGTGTCGCGCCCCATCGGTTCGCCGAGGATCTGCTCTTCACTGAAGCGCGGGAGCGACTTGCGGATGACGCCGCGGAATTTCTCGCCGGTGCAGATGTAAATGCGCTCGGCGTCGACGAGCCCCTCCAGCCGATCCGCCGCCACTTCCAGCAGACTCTTGCCATTGATGAAGGGGATCAACTGCTTGGGCAGCGCCGCCGTACTCATCGGCCAAAGCCGCGTGCCCGATCCACCCGCCATGATCACCGCATAACGCATGTGTAAATCCAGGGGTCAGGGGTCAGGGGTCAGGGGTCAGGGGTCAGGGGTCAGGGGTCAGGGGTCAGGGGTCAGGGGTCAGGGGTCAGGGGTCAGGGGTCAGGGCTCAGGGGAAGCGAATAA
>WGMD01000031.1 GCA_016125255.1 Planctomycetota bacterium
CGAACGCATCCGCGACAAGAAGCAGGCCACGGCACGCCAGGGCAAATACGTCGGCGGCGGCCCGATCCTCGGCCTGGACGTGGTGGACAGGAAGTACGTCGTCAACCGCGAGGAAGCGAAGCTCGTCCGCGCCATCTTCGACCGCTTCGAGAAGCTCGAGTCCTGCCGCAAGGTCGCCGTCGCACTCAATGCCGAGGGCATCCGCACGAAGCTGCGACCGACCAAAAGCGGCAAGTCGCGTGGGGGCAAGCCCTGGAAACAACGGGGTGGTTACGAGCTGCTCACGAATCGCAAGTACATCGGACAGATCGTACACAAGGGCAAGGCCTACCCCGGCGAGCACGAGGCCATCGTGCCGACCGAGCAGTTCGAGCGGGTGCAGGCCCAGCTGCGGGCAAACAAGACCTACACGCACAAGCACCAGGTCAAGCGGTTTGTCCTTCTTCGGCGGATGATCCGCTGCGGGCACTGCGGCAGCCGCGTGCAGCCGAGTTGGACGACGAGGCACGGCCGCGAGTATCGCTACTACGCTTGCACGAAGAAGGTCAAGGAAGGTTATGGCCAGTGCCCGCTGCCGAACCTGCCCGCCGGTCAGATCGAGACGGCGGTGGTCGACCAACTGCGGGCGCTGCTGCGCCACCCCGACGTGATCGCCAGGACGTACCGCGAGATCAGTAAGTCCGGTGGCACCGGGCCAGACAAGGCAACCCTCGACAAGTTGGACGAACTTCGCATGCGCCGCGAGCAGACGCAGAAGTCCATCCGGGCGGTGCTGAACGTCGCCGACCAGGACGATGGCTTCATGGCCGACGAGCTTAAGCGGCTGAATACCGAGTTGAAGTCGCTGGACAAGACCATCCGCGACGCTGAAGCACAGGCCGCGCGAGGCGCGCCCATGGAACTGGACCGCGTTGGCGAGGCGCTCCGGGCCATCGATCCGATTTGGGATGTGCTCCTCCCCGAGGAGCAGCGGCGTATTGCACAGCTCCTGGTCGAAGAAATCACCGTCAGCACCAGTGGCATCGACATCCGCTTCCGCACCAACGGCATCGAGCAAATCGTCGAAGAACTTCAACCGATCGAGGAACGTGCCCATGCATGACGCGACACTCAGCGAGAACCAGCAGAAGGAACGCTACCCCGGCCTGCGCGTCCGCCGCGACGGTGATGCCGTGGTGGTCCACATCCCCATGCGGCTGCGCCGGCGCAACGGACAATGCATGGTCCTAACCGAAGGCGAGGCCGCGCCTGTCTCAGCGGCGCAGCACGTCGAGGACACCAGCGGTGCCAACCACACGCTCGTCGAGGCCATCGCCAAGGGACACCGGTGGCAGGCCCAGGTCGAGTCGGGCGAGTACGCCAGCCTCGAAGACCTGGCACACGCCATGGGCTGCGACCGCACCTACGTTGGCCGTATGTTGCGGCTGACCAGTCTCGCGCCGGACATCATTGAGGCGATCCTGTGTGGCGACGAGCCGGATGGCCTGAGCCTGGAGAAGCTACGGAAGAACCTGCCGGTGCGGTGGGACGAGCAGAGGACACATTGGGTCTAGATGCCCGCGTCTGCATCAAAGTACTACATCACACGACAAGTACACCCTTGGCAAGTCCGCGAAGCACATCCGAATACGATCTCATCCCGTCCGCATCAGGATAGACCTGCTGATGCGTGATTGCCTGTGGCAGTGGACAGATCCTCCTGCCTTGCCCTTCCTTCCTCAAGTCTCGGCGGACCGACTGCTTGTCGATGTGCAGACGGAAGGTCAATCCTATCGGCGGACGTGCGTTAGGCGGGATCGGCCTGGGGGGGCATAGTTTGAATGGGATCGATAGAATGCCCCTCACCTCTTCTGCAAGCAAGCTGCGTTCCCGACCCAATACGCTATCGTTGGCGACTCGATGCGGCTGAGTACTTGGAAGTCGTCCCACGGCGAAGACCCCGTCTTGCGCAGCGATACGTGGGAAGCTGATCCCGCTCGCCACCGGGTCCCACACCTTAACATCGCGCGTCTTCCATTTTCGCCACGGGGTACCCCCCGGAGTTGCGTTGAGGGCAGATGCTTGATCAACAAGAAGTGCAAACAGGCGTCCATCAACAGTGTCGCCGCTCTCCACGGCAAAGAAGATGGCCATCCACGCGTTCTTTGTAAAATCAATTAACCGAGTGGGTATCCCATGGTGCTGTAGATATGCCAGACGTGCTAGTGGCTCACTATACGGGGGATTGGTTAACTCTGTGATCCATTTCATACCGTCATCGAGGATGCGATCTTCGATAGTGTTCAGAAGCTTATCTGTAGGAATCGTCAGCCTGGAAACGTTACGCACCAGCGAGGACGTAAGCCCCCATGTCTGATCCGACTGGCCCCGCCAGAACACCTGAAGATTCCTGCCAGCAGCGTACTGCTCTACCTCCTGCACCGTGTTGAGAACCTCGCTCAACGATGACATGGTCGCTTCATGCACGGCATAGTGCTGGACAGCTTCAATCATTGGCGGCTCCAGTTGGTTGGCGAAATCCCTACATGCAGAAGATTGGAACAACACCGATCATTGCGCGGCTTCCGCATACGTAGGCGTACCGGGTAGTCGACTGAGATCGGTTACCCCCGGTTCTGCAAGCCACCCAATGAATCCCTGTGCAGTTAGCCGGCCTGTAAGCACTCGCATCAAGCCTTCCATAAACACATGATGCTGAACGAGAGTGATTGCTGGCGACGCAGCCGCCTTCTTCTTTGAATGTTCATCAAAATCAGGCTTACCCAGTGTCACGCGCCGAATTCCTGGATCGTAGTCTGCCGCCTTCTGCAATACAGCAAACGCTTCATCCTTCGTAATCAGAGGCGGCTTCTTGGTCACCGTCTTGCATTCGATGAGCAGAATCACCTTGCCGAGTTGAAGAAGAATGTCAGGGACATTCTGCCTCTTACCATCGTCCACTTGCTCAACCGACCAGTTCAGCTCCTCTTTCAGGAGCTCAAGAACGGCCTCCTCATATTCGGTTCCCAAGGCATTGTTGCACCTGGCAACCTTCTCCTCGACGCCGATCTCCTGCGCGAGTTGCTGGTGTACCCGATCATACTTGACAGAGCTAGCGATTACGCTGTCAGATAACGCAGCCACAAGGGAATCCGCTCTCTCTTGGCCGCCCAAGAGCTTAACAAGGCGATCCCATGCCTTCAGGAGAGGCGCATTGCGCATGAAGACCGATGACTCAGGCTTCATTCGGCCAGATGGCCACGGCAAGAAGCGGGCGGGCCGATCACCGATGAACTCTGGACAGGTCAGAGCCCAGTGAATCAATCCGATCTCGTACTTCGGAAAGTCCTTGAGCAGCGGTTCCGAGTTGGTTGCCAGGAGGTCGACGAACTGCTTCGCAGTTTCAGGCAGCAGGCCTGACAACGCAGTGGACTTGCCGCTGACGAAGCAGCGAGCCCAGCGTTTCCACCTCGGCTCCACGCCCGTCCTCGCCCAGGAGCTGCAACTCATCAGCGATCACGAGAGTCTTGGGCACCTTCAACCGGCCCGCCAAGACTAAACCCAGCGCCTTTTCGTAGGTCGAGACGAGAAGACGGCAGCTCACATCACCTTCTTCATGATCACCGGTGCTGATGCCAACGGTGACTGTGCCTTGCCACCGTGCGGATGAGAATCGATCAGAGAAATCAGCATACTTCTGCTCGGCGAGCGCCTTGTGCGATACGAGATACAAGGCATTCAAGTCGCAGGTCATTGCGTTGGCCAGGGCAAGTTCGCCGACCAACGTCTTGCCGGAGGAAGTCGGCGCACAGATCACCGCACTCGTTCCGGTCGGCACGCCTGCCGCCACCGCCTTCTTCTGAATATCCGTCAGAGACTTGATGCCCCATTCTTCGAGGCAAGCCGCCAGGTCTGGAGTCAATCCCAAGTTGGCGTCATCGGCTTTTGCCATCGGTTCTGAGCCTATAAGCAGGTCAAACTCAAGGATGCTCAGGGATCACCCCCGAGTCCATCGACGGCAGCATGCCACTCAAGCCCAATTGCGTCAAGGAATAACCCGCAGCACGAAGGCGTCCAACACGGCCGTCCTCGCCCATTTGCTGGCTCAGTGGATGTGCCGCGACATCTTCTTTGTCACCGGTGACATCGCCCAAGCCTCCTTCGGCCGTCTCCTCCACTCCCGCCGCCGAAGCAGTGCCATTCCAGTGCCAAACGCCTTGTGGTGACAGTCATGTGATGATCATGTGAGCGCTTTTTGGCACTGCAAACGTCACGAGACGGGGGTTGTATCCGGTCGCATGCAGGCAAAGTCGGCGGCAACTCGCACCTATGGTGATTTGGCGTAAGCACCTGTTTTGAAGCGGGTTGTCTCTTACGTGACGGGGTTGGACCCCGTCACGTAAATTAGAGACTTTGAGACGATCTCGGCCCCCGGATGGCGGTTTTCAGGCGCTACCCCGTCACGTGGTTGGCCGGCGCTTGACGGGCGACGGATCGCGAAAACCCTTTGTTTACTGGCCGAAATGCACAAGGCCCGCCGTCATTCGACGGCGGGCCTTGTGCTGGATCGAGACGGGTTGAGCAACCCGTTTGAATGGAGCGGACCGGGATCGAACCGGCAACCCCTAGCTTGCAAAGCTAGTGCTCTCCCAATTGAGCTACCGCCCCGTAGAGGGGGACATTATACCCGCCCCGCGCGGGATTTGCGTCCGTCGCCCCGGCCCCCGGTCTCCGGCCCCGTGCCGACGGACGAAAAAATATTTTGATGGCATGTCCGGATTCGCCCGGCTGGGAGGATCATACTTGTAGCGAGGCAGTGAATGAGTGTTGACCATCCCACCATCGTCCGTGTGCTCCTGCGGGATCGTGCCCGGCTCTTCGCCTACATCTGGGCGATCGTCCGCGATGTGCACATGGCGGAGGACGTGCTTCAGGAAGTCTCGCTGCTGGCGGTCGACAAGTCGGCGACGATCCATGATGAAGCGGCGCTGCCGGCGTGGTTGCGGTCGACGGCCCGGTTCCGGGCGATGCATGCCGTGCAAAACGCCCGGCGGGGGCCCGTCGCGCTCGATGAACATCTGCTGGACATGCTCGACACGCATTGGGCGCAGACCGATCGTGTTTCATCCTTCGACATGCTCGAATCACTGCGGCGGTGTCTGTCCGAGTTGACGCCGCGGGCGCGCGAGATGGTGCGGATGCGCTATGTCGACGCCCTGAGCGGTCAGGCCATTGCGTCCAAATCCGACTGCAAGATCGATTCGGTCTACAAGTCGCTGAGCCGCATCCACCGGGCGCTGGCCGAGTGCATGCAGCGCCACGGCGTCGGACCGGCGACGGATACCGGGGGTTCGCAGTCATGACCGACGCACGCGAAATCACCACGCCTGACGCCGCCGCCGATCGCTTCGCCGAACTGGCGGCACGCTATTTCGACAATCAGCTTGACGACGCGGGGCTTGAGGAGTTCCGGCGGCTCATGGAGACGCCGGCCCACCGCGATCTGTTCGTGAGTCTGTGCATTCAGGCGCGGCTGGTGAATGAGGCCTTCACGCCGCAGCTCAACGATGACGCGGAGATTCGCGAAGTCGTGCCGACCGGGCGATGGCGCCTCGGGCGGGTCGGATGGCTGTCCGTCGCGGCGGCGATCGTGCTGATGGCGAGCGTGCTGATCATCATGCAGCGGAGCGCCTCGCGCGATGAATCGAGCCAACCGGTCAAGGCCGGCGCGATGGCGATGATCACGGACCTGAGCGAAGCGCAGTGGGACCAGAAGCAGGGGGCGGTGACGCTCGGGGCGGATCTTCCGCGCGGCCCGCTGAATCTTCTGGCCGGGCGGGCCCAGATCATGATGCACAGCGGCGCGGTCGTTGACATGATCGGCCCGTGCAGTTTCGAACTGACCAGCGAGAATCGCGGCCTGCTGCATTCGGGCCGCATCACCGCGCATGTGCCGACCCGGGCTCACGGATTCACCGTCGATGCCCCCGACCTGCGCGTCGTCGACCTCGGCACCGAGTTCGGCATCATCGCCGACAAGGGCCGCCCCACGCAGGTGCATGTGTTCCTCGGCCGCGTGATGGTCGATTTTCTGAATACCGCGTCCGTCGAGCCGCTGCCCGTGCAGCTTGTCGCTCATCAGTCGTTGACATTTGACGCCGATCACCGCGATGTGCGGATGGCGCCGGCGGCGCCGTGGCGATTCGTCACGCATTGGCGGCCCGTTACGCCGCGGACGATGGCGACGGCCGACGGTTCATCGCTGACATTCGTCGCCGCACAGGTCGACCGGTCCGACACGCCGCTGGCCGACGGGTGCAACACGTTCCCGGCGCTCGGCGACGATCGATTCGTGCTTCCGGCGGGCGCTCCGCCGTTCGAGTCGAATGCGATGTGGAACTATCGCGAAGACTTCGGTCAGATGGGGGACCTGATGCCGGGCGTGCTGCATGGATGGAGCAAGACGGGGACGCTGATGCAGTTGACCACGCGCCAGCCCGTCGCGGCGGGGCGCTACGAGGTCTATGTCGTGTACATGCACCGGGTGGCCGACGCGAACGTCGACGACCCCGGCGGCGTGTCGGCGGCGCTCGACGGGCACCCGCTGATGCCGTTCGATCAACGCAACGGCCGGCTGATCGCGCAGGTCGGCGATTGGGCCTGGTTCGCGGGACGGTTGGGCGAAGTCGAAGGAGATGAACTGCTCATCGACGTCGGCCGCTCGCACTCAGGCAAGGGCGATCGCACGGTCTATGCCGGGTTGGCGTACCGCGCGATCGAGAATGAGAACACGCAACCCACTCAATGAAGCAAGGAGATGAGACCCATGCTCAAGTACACACTGACGATGCTGCTGGCCCTGGCGATTGCGCCCGTGACGTTCGCGTCGCTGACGTCGACCATTGATCCGGTCGGCGGCGAACAGGACGGCGTCGAGGTCGATCCGGAGACGGTCCTCACGGCGGGCACGATGAAACTCAAGGATTTTCAGGCGTACATCAACGCCATCAACAGCACCGCCGATGCGGGCGTGTTCGACATGAACGGCACCGGCGGCGGCGCGGCCGTCACCGAGGCGGGCACGACCTTCTCCGTGCTTTCGACCGCCACGGTCCGCACCAATCGCACCGATCAGCCGGCCGTACTCGCCACCAGCGAGACGCATCACGGGTTTCAGGAAAGCGACGCTACATGGACCTTCACCGCGCCGGCCAATCGCCGCGTGACGCACTTCGGCCTCGTCGCCATCGACTGGGTCAATGCCGATACAGGCATGACCCTGACGGCGCACTTTTCCGATGGGTCGACGGCTGTTCGGACTTTCGATGATGCGCCGTCGAATCAGGACGCCTGGCTCGGATTCGTCGCGCCCGATTTCGAATCGATCACCAGCGTGAGCGTCGATGTCGAAGACGGCGGCAACTGGACCGCCTTCGATGACATGGCCTTCGTCATGCAGCCCAAGTCCGCCACCACGTGGGTCTACAACCAGAACGCCCGCATCGGCGCCGGCGGCACCGCGGTCAGCACCGATGGATGGACCGGCTCGGATCTGACCAACTGGGTGACAACGAACTACCCCGGCGGTCAGTACCTCCGCAACGCCAACGACGGCGACGACACCATCACGCGCACCAACGACAGCGAATTCTCCTACGCCATTCCCGACATCGCCCAGGAAGTCTCCTTCGCCTTCGACGCCCGCGTCATCGGCAACAACGGCAGCGCCGCGTTCTTTCAGACCGGGCTCGTCGACGGCACTTCGCTCAAGCTCGGCGTCGGCGTCGATTTCAGCAATTCCAACAAGTACTTCATCATCACTTCCGACGGCGTGCGACATAACAGCGGCGTGAACGTCGCGATCGGCGACATCGTCCAGCAGTTCCAGCTTGTCATCGACACGCTCGCTCTCGCCGGTCACGGGTCCGGTACGCTCTATGTCGACGGCGTCGCGGTCCTCTCCGGGATCGACATGGGGCTCAACACGTTCAACCTCAGCGATCTTGACGGCCTGTACATGCGATCCTCCAATCGCTTCACCGGTCCCGGCACGTTCGTCATCACCGCCGCGATCCCCGCGCCCGCCGCGCTGCCGGCGGGGTTGGCGATGATGGGATTGATCATGGTGCGTCGCCGCAAATGAAACCCCTCGCGCTTCATCACGATTTCCATGTCCCGCTGAGGCGGGGTGACTTCAGTCACCCCGCCGCGCCAAACGCATGGCGCGCCTTCACCTTGATCGAACTGCTCGTCGTCGTGAGCATCATCGCGCTGCTGATTTCGATTCTTCTGCCGGCGATGAGCCGGGCGCGCGAGATCGCCAGGCGCACGGTGTGTCTGTCCAACGAGCATCAGATCGCCGTCGGCGCCGTCTCCGCCGCCACGGATCGCAGCGGCAAATTCCTTCCCTGCCGGCAGAACGTCGGCGGCAACGACTGGTACGTGCAGTTGATTTTGAATGACGACGCATGGAAGCCGTACAAATCCTACGGGATCGATGAGGACAACTGGGCCTGCCCCGGGCGCGAGACCAAACCGTCCATCGGCATCAGCGCCGTCGATGGCAAGTCGGTGATGAGCATCGGCTACGCCTATCTCGGGGGGATCACGACGTGGATCGACCATGCGAGCGTGGCGCATCCGGGCCGCAGTCCCGTCAATCTCAGCACGATGAAGTCGGACTGGGTGCTCATCGTCGATCGGATGCACCGCATGAACGGCTTGTGGCTCGATCCGGGCTGGGGGCCGTCGTCGCACGCCCTCAATGACAAGGGCGTGCCCGAAGGGGGCAACCACATGTACGCCGACGGGTCCGGGCGGTGGATCGACTTCAAGGAGACGCTGCGGCTGCACACCTGGTGGCCGGTCATCCGCGAGCTTTACTGGTATCAGAATGACATCGGCACGTTTCCGCGCTGACGTCTAAGAAGTCACTTCTTCCCGTCCTGATCGCAACCGCATCCGCCCGTTTCGCCCTTGCCTTGTTTGCACGCCTTGATGATCGCCTGCACGAGCGCTTCGGGCATATGGCAGCACGGCTCGGGCTTCTCGGTGCTGTCTTTCAACGCCGCCCGGCTCACCTCGATCGTCCGGCGGTACTCGTTGACGTAGTCCATGCACGGCGGACAGAGCTTCAAATGCGTCTCAAACGACTTTCTCTGCTCCTCCGGCAATTCGCCGTCGAGATAGTCGATGAGGAAATCGATGCATTTCTGACAATTGATCACGCCATGCCTCCCAGAACGTTTTCCTCCAACAGGGTGCGCAGCGCCTGTCGGGCGCGATGGAGGCGGACCTTGAGCGCGCCGGTGGTGATGCCCAGCCGGCCCGCCGCTTCTTCGGTGCTCACTTCCTCGATGTCGCGCATGAGCAGCACTTCGCGGTACTGCTCGGGCAGATTGGCGATCTGCTCGTGCACCTGCCGCATCAGTTCATCCTTCTGCACCACATCCTCCGCCGTGATGTCCCATGTCGGCCCCACGTCGATGCGGTGCCCGTTGTCCTGGAATTTCGGCAGCAGGTCCTCGATCGAGCGCTCGTGAATGTTCCGCTTCTTGCGGAGCTTCATCAGCGCGTTGTTGACCGCGATCTGGTGGAGCCATGTGCTCAGCTTCGACTGCCCGGCGAATCCGTCGATGTTGCGGAAGGCGGCGACGAAGGTGTCCTGCAGCACGTCCGCGGCGTCGTCGGCGTTGTGTACGATGCGCTGAATCACCGCCAGCAGGCGACCGCCGTGCTGACGGATCATGTGGTCATAAGCCGCATCGTCGCCGGCGCGCAGCCCCTCCAGCAGACGCGCCTCATCGGAATAACTGACACTGCTCTGACTCATCTGCCAATACCGTATCCGGCGGCTCGGGAATAAGCAAAGGCCCATATCTTTCATGCCCCCAAGGGACCAATTCAGCGTCCGCGCGATCGGGCATCGTGTGCTCATACCCCTCCGATGATCGGGCGGCGCCGGTGGTTACAGTTGTGTTAATCGGCCCGCGCTTGCCGGGCCCGCATGCGCAAAAGTACGGCCAGGGGGATCAACAGCGCCAGCGTGCCCGGCTCGGGAATCGGCGATGTCGCCGCGGTGAGCGATGCGGTCGTCGCCCAGGGCGCTTCAAGCCCGAAATGCGCCGCCAGCAGGACCAGGTCGCTGATGTCCGTCACGCCGTCGTGGTTGAAATCGCCGCCGGTCCATGTGGTGTGGTCCGTGTCGAAGAACCGGGCGAGAAGGACCAGGTCGCTGATGTCGACGACGCCGTCGTTGTTGGCGTCGCCGGCGAAGGGCGGGTCGATCACATGGTCGAACGACGGATTGAGATCGAGGCGCAGGTCCCAGTGGGCCGGATCGGTCAGATCGAGCACGACATTTTCGAATGCACCGGGTTCGCCGGAGAGCAGGGCGTCGAGGTAGCCGGTGGTCAGTGCGTTGAACCCGAGGATGCCCGCCACGTCGAGGCCTTCGATGTCGATGACGGCGACGTCGATATCGTGATAGACGAGATTGACGCCCTCGGCGGTGGGGAGCGTGATCGAATCGACATGAACGACCGGCAGCGTCGTTTCCCCGCCCACGCCGCCGACGGGCATCTGATCGATCGCGTCCGTATCGGGATCGATGCCCAGCGACAGGGCGGTGGCCCGGCTGATGAGCGTCGTCGACGCGCCGGAGTCGAGCAGGAACCGGCCGGACGTCGCCAGCGCGCCGAAGCCCGTCGTCACACCCGGCACCAACGGCAGATTCGCCAGCACCGGCAACGGATCGTCCGGCTGCTGCTGACCCGACGCCTCCGTCGCAAATTGATCGAGGTGAATGTGGTAACTGTGCGCGGTCGGAGCGGGAGCGGTCGCGGCGAACGTCGCATCGATCAGATCGAAGTTCACCATCGGCGTCAGGTCCCAGTTCATCACGCGGCCGACCATCGCCGGCATGCCCACGATCCCCGCAAGGTCCGAAAGATCCTCGTTCGGCGACCCGGTCACGCGCACGCCGGTGAGAAAATTGCTCGCCCCTCCGTTGGGCCCGAAGTATTCGAGGTTGTACGGAATGGTCACGTCGTAGAGCACCGTGCCGCCGATGCCCGTCTGCGCGTACTGCACGACCGAACTATCCGCACGGTGCTCGAGCTGATACAGATTCGGGTCCACCTCGAAGTTGTCATCGAGATAGCCGAACGCCGCCAGCAGCACCGAGTCGGCCCCGGTGTCGAGCGCCGCGGTGTTGGAGAACGGTCCGGGTCCGACGATGACGCCCGGATTCGCCGGGTCGCGCAGTCCGAACGTGACGCGCGGCTGGTCCAGCGCGATGCCGTCCATCACCCCCAGATCGATCCGCGGCTCGGCGAACGCCGGCGCGCCGCTGAGAACGATCAGCATCGCGAACGCATGACGAAAACGGGCTCGTTGCATGTGGCGGGCTCCCTGATTCCCAACGTGATCGTACCACACAAGCAAGCCCGCCCCAAGCTTTTTTCGCTTCAGAACATCCCTATCACGCCCGGGATGGGCATGCGTGCAATTAATACCCGTTTTTGATGGGCTTCACGGATGTGCGGTACAAGGTGTCGGACGCGGCCGGTGTGTTGCCGGACGCGCGTCAGTCACCGGGTCATTCGTGGAGGTCCAAGACCATGTCCCCCAAACGTCGTCAACAGGGTTTCACCCTCATCGAACTTGTGGCCGTCGTCGCCACGCTCGTGATCCTCGCGGGTCTGGTGCTGCCGAAGCTGGACCTGTTCCAGCTCAAGGCCAACAAGGGCGTCGCCGCGTCGAACATGCACGGCATCTCGCGCTTCATTCAGCAGTACCGCATTCAGCACAACCTCTACCCCGACAACTGGGACTCGCTCGTGACCGAGACCGGTTCGGCGCTCTGGGCCCCCGGCGACACCACGCCCGGCCTTGACCCGCAGCTCACCGGCGGCCCGCCCACCGGCAGCCCCACCAAGCTCGCCACCACCACCCTCACCGAAGACGCCACCACCCATCAGGTCCGCTCCCTGACCCGCATGGGCATCACGACCGTGCTCGACGTCGCCGGCGACGGCTCGACCTACGACAGCGCCCCCGGCAATGCCTTCACGGTCTCCCGCGCTCTGGCCGACGGCGCCACGGTCGCCACGATCAACGCCGCCGACGAAGACGGCCAGGCGATCATCGCGCATCTGTATCCCGCCACCGGCGTCGTCCCCGCCGACAAGACGCTCGTCGTCTTCGGACTCGGGCCGCTCAATCAGGCCATCGGCTCGGTCCTCAACGAAACCCCGACCTATTCCAACACCGACCCGACGCACTACTACAACCGTCACCTGGCGATCTTCGAGGTCGACAACGGCGGCGGCCGCGCTCAGCTTGTCGCCATCGTCGGCGGCGACGCGGATCGTATGGACGAAGAAATCGGCGAGTATTACGAGTAATCCGCCGACGGATTGACAGATCGACATTTCGGAAGGCGCGGGTCAACGCCCGCGCTCTTCCCTTGCGCGGACCGAATCATGTGATATATTTGAGGCCGGATTGAAAAAACGTACGAAGGCATTTTCGCTTGTCGAGATGGTCATGGTGATCGCCGCGCTGGTGATCCTCGCGGCGCTGGTGTTGCCGCTGACGACGTCCATCCTCGATGATTCGCATACGACGTCGACGCGTTCGACGCTCGTGGCGGTGCGCGGTGCGATCGTGGGCGACGGTCGGGGCGGATACATGCGCGAAGTGGGCGGGCTGCCGACGACTCTGGCGGATCTGTTCGAATTGCCTCCGGGCGTGGCGAGTTACGATCGGTACTCCCATCGCGGATGGAACGGGCCTTATCTCGTTCCGCAAGGTTTCGTCTACAAGATCGACGCCGCACACGGTTTCACCGACGACTACGGCGCCGACGGCGATCCGGCGGTGGTTGACGCCTGGCAACATCCCATGATCCTGCAATATCCCAACGTCGCCCTAAACAACGATCAGCGGCGGCAATATGCACGCCTCATCAGCGCCGGCCCCGACGGCGTCATCAACACGCCGGCGGACGTGCTCAATCCGAGCGCGGCCGAACGGGGTGACGATCTGGTCATGTTCCTGCTGCGATCCGATGACGGGGGGACGCCATGACGCGTACGGCCCGCGCCTTTACGCTGCTTGAACTGGTGCTCGTGCTGGCCGTGCTCGCGGTGTTGTCGCTCATTGCCGTGCGGAGCGTCGACGGCCTCGGCGATCAGACGGCATTCGACGCGACGCGCAGCACCATGACGAACATCGAAGACGCCGTGCTCGGACCGCCGTCGTTGCGCGATGCGGACGGCACCGCTTTGAGCGCCGGATTCGTGGCGGACCTGGGGCGACTGCCGCTGGCGGTCGGGTCGGACCCGTCGACGCAACTTGCGGAACTGTGGTCCAATCCGCGCGGGCTCTTGACCTTCGCCATCCGCACCGCGCCGTCCGATGCGACCGTGACGATCGGCACAGGCCATCGCGGCGATTATCTGCGGCTTGCCATCGGTCGTAGCGAACTCGTTGACGGATGGGCGCGCCCGTTCGATCTGCTCAAGGCCGACGGAGTCACGCCGGTCGACCCCGATGAACCAATCGAAGCCCTGCGCGATCGCGGAGCCGATGGGCTCGTCGACGTCGGCGCCTCGGATGATTACGACACGGACCTTACGCTGGGGCTGGCCGCGGACGCGCCCGGCGGGGCGTCGCGCTTTAGCGGCACGCTCAGCGGGCAGGTGTACGCGATCGACGCCAACGGTCAGCTTGTCGTGCCCGACTCGGCAAGCGGCAACATCGTGGTGATTCTCTTTTCGCCCGACCCGGCGACCGGCGGCGTCAAGGAGACGGCTCAGACCATCACCGCGCCGTTCACGGCGGCGTCGTTCACATTGACCGATGTGACCATCGGCCCGCGCGTGCTGCGGGCGTATCAGGGGGCGGGCATCGATGGTGCGAACCTGCCCGCCGCGGTGACAAACAGCACGCGATCGAGCATTGTGACCCGGCTTGTGATGCGAGCGGGCGGAATGACCAAGGACCTTGTTTTACGGTGAAACATGGCGCTTAAGGCCCATCTGACATTGCTGGCGGTGTGCGGGAACCGCATCGCGCGCGCCGACTTCGGGTCGGGGCTGGAAGTACGCGGCATGTGGCAGCAGACGCGACCGGCTCACGCGCTGCCGCACGAGTCGGTCGCGGCGGCGCTATCGCTGGGGCGGAGCTGCGGAGCGAAGGTGATCGTGCTCAGCGATGATGTGTGGACGCAGAGCGTCGAACTGCCCGCCAGCGCCGTGGCGGGACTAAGTGAAGCGGAGATGCGCCAGGCGCTGGGATTCGAGGCGGAGGCGATGAGCGGGATCGCGGCGGATCGAGCGGCGATCGCGCTGACGCCCATCGACGCCCCGGCGGGATCGATCGGCTACTGGGTCACGCAGGCGCCCGAAGAAATGCTCGCCGAGATGACGCAGATTATCCGCCGTCGCGGCGGGCGGCTCGTCAGCGTGGCGCACCCCGGCGGGCTGCCGATGCCGCTTGGCGAGGTCCAAGCGGGACGATCGTGGCGGCGCATCGAGGTGCTGGATCGGACGACGCTGTGCATCGCCCGCCGCGGCGATGCGCCCGTTCAGCTTCGCATCATTCACAGCGACGCCATGAGCCCCAACTGGCTCGCGTCGATTCAGCAGTGGCGCGACGCCACGCCCGCCGACGGGGAGCAATGGCTCAGCGCCATCGAACATTCGCTTTCCGATCGCGGACCCGTCGCCGAGTTGACGGAGCAGACGCTCGCCCAATGGATGCGTCACTGGGCTCAGCGGCTTGTCCTCGCGCAGCCGGGCGCGCCGGTCGTACACCCGCCGCCGCAGATCGTGCCCATGTCACGCTGGCTCTTCCGCGCCGCGGCGATGTTCCTCGTCGTCTTCGCCGCCGGCGCGGTGCACCATCACTGGCTCAAATCGCAAGTCGATGCCGCCGAGCGGCAGCTCAAGGCGGCGCAGCAGCCGCGCCGCGAACTGGATGAACTCGACAAGAAGATCGCCGCCCTCCGCAAGGACATCACCAAAACCCGACAGCAGAACACGATCGAGCAGACGCGCCGGCGTGTGACGCGCGAGCCGGCGCGCCAGCCGGACCGATTGCTCGCGCTGTTGGAGCAGGCGCGTCGGGCCGCGCCGCAGGCGCTTTACATCGAGAAACTTGCCGGCAACCCCGACGGCGCCGTGGCGCTCCAAGGCGTGTCGCTCGACGCCGTTTCCGCAGATGTGCTCGCCAAGTCGCTCGCCGAGCAGCTTGCGGCGACCGGCTGGCGGATTCACCCGGCGGACAAGGACGCGGTGATGGGGGCCGACGGCTCGGCGGTCTGGAAGTTCAGCGTGATGGCTGAACCCGGCGCGCCGGCTCTCAACCCGGTGGCCCAGTCGCCGGCACCGCCCGATTCGACGCTCGCCCGGGAGGATCAACCGTGAACCGACCGCTGTCGCATCGTGAACGCTGGATCATCGCCGCGGCGCCGGCGCTCCTGTTGGCGCTGGTGTACGTCATGCTCATCGCTCGCCCGACCCTGTCGCGACTCGCCGACCATCGCGCCGCCATCGCCAAGGCGCAGCAGGACCGCGTCGACCCGGTGCTGCTTGGCGAACGCCGCGAAGATTACGCCGCGCTCGAGAAGGAGCTGCGGCAGCAGAAGCAGATCGCGCGCAGTCTGGAAGTCAATCCGACGACCGCGCCCGCCGCCGTGCCGTCGACGTCGATGCATGCGGTCACGGCTTCGGACATCGCCCTGCGGATGCAGCGGCAGGGCATGCAGATTCTCAGCACGCAGATGGGCGCCGCCGCGACGAATGCGACCGCCGGCAAGTCGTCGTTATGGCGCGTCGAATATCTGGCGACTTTCACGCAGACGATCGAACTGCTGCGCGAACTGAAGCGGGCCGAACTCGCGGGCATCCCGGCGTCGATCGCGATGGAGCCGATCGCCGGTCAGCCCGCCGTGCGGAAATGGACCTTGTGGATCGAGCTATGAGAGGAGAAACATTGATGAGCACCGCTTCAAAAAACAGATTGGATATGCGACGCGTCCGCATCGATCCGGGCATCGCCATGCGCATTCCGTCCCATCTGGCGCTGCGACGCCGCGTGCTGCCGCTCTCGGCTTCGAAAGAGTGCGTGTACATCGCCTGTGCGCAGTTGCCCGAACCGTCGACGGTCGAAGCGCTGGAGCGATTCACCGGCCTGAAGGTCGCGCCGCAGCTTGCCGACGAAGCGTCGCTCGATGAGGCGATCCGGCTGATCTACGCCGAATCGCAATCCGGCCCACGGTCCGCCGGATTCGCCGCGACTTCGCCGTCGGCTCGCATGCGCTCGATCGACGTGGCGGCGACGAGCGCGGAGATGGACCCGCAGGAAGTGGTCACGCTCACTTCCGAACTGCTCTACGCCGCGGCGATTCAGGACGCCTCCGACATTCACCTGGACCCGACGCGGCAGGGCCTGCGCATCCGCCTCCGCATCGACGGCCAACTCGAAGACTACCGCACGATCCCCATCTCGTGGCACAGCCCGATCATCAGCCGGCTCAAAGTGCTCTCGGGTATGGACATCGCCGAGAAGCGCGCCCCGCAGGACGGCGGATTCGCGCATCGCATCGGCGGGGGACTTTCCGCCCGCACCATCGACATCCGCTCCGCCACATTGCCCACGCGCCATGGCGAACGCATGACCCTCCGCCTGCTCGGCCTCAAGACCGACGCGCTGACGCTCAACAATCTCGGCATGTCGGCGGTGCACATGAGCTGCGTCCGACAGATGCTCGCCCAGCCGTCGGGGCTCGTCCTGCTGACCGGCCCGACCGGCTCCGGCAAGACGACGACGCTCTACGCCATGATCCGACAGCTCATCGCGCACGAGTCGCTCAACGTGCTGACCATCGAAGACCCCGTCGAATACGAGATCGACGGCGTGTCGCAGGTCGAAGTCGACGGGCGCGACAAGGTGAGCTTCGCCAAGGCGCTCCGCAGCGCGCTGCGTCATGATCCGGACGTACTGATGATCGGCGAAGTGCGCGATGCGGAGAGCTTGGACATCGCGCTCAAGGCGTCGCTGACCGGGCACCTGGTGCTTTCGACATTACATACCAACAGCGCCGCCAGCGTCGTGACGCGCATGCGCGACATGGGCGCGGCCGACTATCTGATCGCGGCGACGTTGCGGCTCTGTGTGGCGCAGCGACTGGTGCGGCGGCTGTGCATGGAGCCGGGCTGCCGCAAGACGCGCCCGCTCATGCATCACGAAGCCGTCGCGCTGGGCGATGCAGCTCTCGCCGGTCGCGAAGTCGCCGAGCCCGGCGGCTGCGTCTACTGCGCCCATCGCGGATATCACGGGCGCCTGGGCCTCTTCGAGATGCTGCGCATCAACGCCGTGCTCGTCGATCTGATCTCCCGCGGGGCGGACGAGAACGAACTGTTCCGCAATCGCACCGCCGAGTATCCGCCGCTCGCCGCCGACGCCGCCGCCAAGGTGCTCGCCGGCCTCGTCGCACCGGGCGAGGCGATTCAGGCCATCGAAACCTTCTGACGAGATCGAAAAACGACCGCATGCCCACGTTCGAATTCACAGCCCGATCCGCCAATGGCGCCCCGCACCGCGGGCTTCAGGAAGCCGGCTCCACCGCCGAACTGATCGCCGAGCTGCGCTCGCGCGGGTGGATCGTGCTGGGCGTGCAGATGACGCGCGACACGGTCAGCAAGGTCGACGGCCTGCGGCGGACCTTCTCGCTACGTCCCAACCCGTCGCGCTTCGAACTGGAGATCGCGCTACAGCAGCTTTCGACGATGCTGCGCAGCGGGTTGCCCCTGCTGACCGCGCTGGGCGCCATCGCCGAGCATGCCCCGCGCCGGCCGCTCGCTTATTTCTGGCGCGGCGTGCGCGAGCGCATCGAGCAGGGGGCCACGCTCGCCGACGCCCTCACCGCCCAATACCCCCGTATCGCCCCGGTGATCACGCACCTTGTCCGCGTCGGCGAAGCGACCGGTACGCTCGACATCGTTCTCGAACGCGCCGCCGAACATCTCGAAGGTTCGCGCCAGCTTCGCACGACGCTCCTGTCCGCGCTGGCGTATCCGTCGTTCGTGCTCGTCGCGGCGCTCGTCGTGGCGGGATTCATGGTCTTCAGCGTCATTCCGAAACTGCAGAAGTTCATCGCCGGCTACGGTCGCCGCCTTCCGGCGATCAGTCAGGCGCTGCTCGATGTGTCGGGCTGGCTTCAGGTGCACGGCACGGCCGTCGCCGTCGCGCTGCTCGTCTTCGTGCTGCTGTGCGTGATCGGGTTCCGCCTGCGGCGCGTGCGCGACAGGACCGACCGCGTCGCGCTGCGCCTGCCGATTCTCGGACAGGTATTGCGCGTGGCGGATACCGCGGCCGTGGCGTCGTCGATGAACCTGCTCGTGCGCAGCGGGCTCACGGTCGTCGATGCGCTCAAGATCGTGCAGCCGCTTGTCGTCTCGCACGCCGCGCAGGCCCGCCTCGGGCGCGCCCGCGCGGCGGTGATTCAGGGCGGGTCGCTCGCCGGCGCGCTGACCGGGGGGCGAGAGTTCACGCCGATGCTCGCCAGTCTTGTCACCATCGGCGAGCTGGCCGGCAACCTCGACGGCGTGCTGGCCGAGGTCGCCCGGTTCCACAAGCTTCAGCTCGCCGCCATCGTCCGGCGGTTCAGCACATGGTTCGAGCCGCTCGTCGTGCTCGTCGTCGGCGGCGTGGTCGGGTTCGTGTACATCGCCTTTTTCGCGGCGCTCTTTTCGATCGCCGGTGGAGCTCGCTGATATGAAATACATTCTGCTCGTTCTCACCATGCTCGTCGCCGGCCAGACCGCCGACATACCCGCCGCCAAGCCCGACGCCGAACCGCGCGATCCGACCGTGCCCAGTGCCGCGCTTCAGGCGCAGCTTCAGACGGCGGCGCAGACCCTCAAGCCGCCGACGACGCCCACCATCACGCTCCGCGCCCTCGTCGCCGTCAAAGGCCGCGCCCCGACCGCCCTCATCGAAATCGACGGCGGGGCGCTGGCGACCGTCGTCTCCGATCAGCAGCTTGCCGTCACCGCCGCCGGGACCGCGCTGCGTCTGCGCATCGTTTCCGTCACGCCCGAGCAGGTCGAAATCGAAATGACCGACCTGCACCGCACGATCGTCCTCCGCTGAATGTCCGCCCGCGATTGGAGCCATTCAATGTCTAAGCAACTGGTGTGGATCATGACGCTCGCGGCTCTTGTGACGCCGACCTTCGCTCGCGCCGCCGATGCGCCGGCGCCGGAGATGAATCCGATCGTCGAACGCGTCGACTTCCGCGAGGTGGCGATCGGCGATGCGCTGCGCCTGCTCAGCGCGCAGACCGGCATGAACATCGTCGCATCGAGCGAAGCGTCGAAGGTGAAAATATCGCTGTTTCTTCAGAATGTCGGTGCGCAGGCGGTCGTGGACGAAATCTGCCGGGCGAACGGCTTGTGGTACCGCCGCGATCCGGATTCGCATGTCACGCGCGTGGTGACGCTCAAGGAATTTCAGCAGGACCTGACGAGCTTCCGCGAGCAGCGCACGCAGGTGTTCACGCTGCTGTACCCCAATGCGATTCAGGCCGCCCTGGCGATCCGCGATCTGTACGGCGACCGCGTGCAGTTCACGATCGGACAAGAGGACCTGCGCGATGAGAGCCGCGATCTGCGCGAGCGATTCAATCGCTTTGACATCATCGATCAGCGCAGTCAGGGCCTGGGCCTCACCGACACGACCGGCTCGAGCTACAACAATTCCAACTTCGCCCGCTACGGCTCCAACAGCTCGATCTATGACAACAGTTCCGCCGACAGTCGCTACGGACTTTACAGCCGTTCGTCGCGGCGGGGCATGAGCGATGACGGCTACGCCGACCAGCGCAATCTGACGCCCGATCAGGCGGCGGCGATCAGTCGGCAGATGGAGCGGAATCCGCAGGAAAACCCGGCTCAGGCCGCGGGAGTGTATCGCTCGACGCCCGCGTCGATCTTCGTGACCGTCCTTCGCCGCAACAACATGCTCGTCGTCCGCACCAGCGATGACAAGACCATGGAGGAGATCGGCACGCTCATCAAGAAGCTCGACGTGCCGACGCCGCTCGTGCTGCTGGAAGTCAAAGTGCTCGGCATCGAGCTGGGCAACGGATTCGACTCCGCCTTCGAGTATCAGTTCAGCGACGGGTCCACCTCCGCCGGCGGATTTTCCAGCGGGAACATTCAGCCGCCCGTGTCCGATCTGCTCTCGGGCACCGCCCGCCGCGGTGCGTCCGTCGCGCCCGGCGGGTCGGGCATCGACACCAATTCGCTCGTGTTCCAGTACGTGAACAATTCCTTCCGCGCGCGCTTGCAGCTTCTGGAAAGCGAGAACCGCGTCACCCAACTCGCCACCCCGCTGATCCTCACCGCCAACAACGAAGTCTCCCGCCTCTTCGTCGGCGAGGAACGCCCGATCGTCCGCAACATCTCCAGCCAGACCATCATCAATAACAACAACACCACGACGACGCCCACGACGCAGATCGACTTCCGCCCCGTCGGCAATACGCTGCTCATCACCCCGAGCATCAACGCCGACCGCACCGTGACCCTGCGCGTCCTTCAGGAAAACTCCTCCATCAACGCCGGCGGCGCCTCGATCCCGATCGTCTCCACCAATGGCAATGTCACCGATCAGCCCGTCGACGTCGTCTCCAGCCGCACCGTCAGCGGGACCGTCGTCGCCAAGGACCGCCTCGCCGTCGCCATCGGCGGGCTCATCGAAGAGGAAGTCTCCGACGTGCAGAGCAAAGTCCCGCTCCTGGGCGATCTGCCCCTCGCCGGCATCCTCTTCCGCCGCCAGGAAACCAAGCGTTCCAAGCGCGAGTTGATCGTGGTGATCCGCCCCTACGTGGTCAACACCCCCGCCGAGGCGCAGGCCATCAGCGAAGAGCTTCTCAAGAACCTCTCATCGCACCCCAAAGCCACCGACCTCGGCGGCGACATGGGCGTGTACAAACAAAGCGAAGTGTTGCAGCCGGATGACAAAACGCTGCCGGGGAAGAAGGACTAGCGCCGCCCGACGCTTGATCAATCTCCGCTCCGCGCACGCTCGCGCACGTTCCCGTCAACGCGCCGCACCGGCCCGATGCCCATAAATCCCGCCCCATTCCGCACCTCCCGCGCGCACTGGCGGGCCCATGCGCACCGCCGGGGAAACCCCGGCACGCCCGCTGTGCGATCAAATCAGGACTTACAAGAACGCGTGCGCGCGCCGGAGGTAAATTTGCCTCTCCCGTGCGCGAATTACGACGCGGTTGTGCGAACTTTGACGAATTTACGGTTACTCATTTCCCGAAGTTGTTCGCGCTCCGAATCGCTCCATCATGCGTGGATTCGTTCGACCGCCCATGTCGATCGGCGACGCAGCGGATCAGATCGGCGATGGTGGCGAGCTTCAATACGTCTTCGAGAGCGATAGCCGGACTGGGCAGGTGATTGAGATTGAGGGCCAGGCGTTCGAATTGGAGCCCGTCGCAATGGCGACCCGTCGTCAGGGCGCGGTAAATCTTCATCGGTTCGTCGTCGAGCCGGAGTCGATAGCGATCGCTTTCGGCGATGTCGAACGCTTGGCAAAACGACTCAAGCGCGAGGTCACGCATGGCGACGGAGACGCCCGCGAGATTGAGCGACTCGGGTTCTGGATTGCGATCGGAAAGCATGTGTTGCATTGCCGTCATCATCGGTTCTGCCGTGCAATGATGTCGGCCAAAAGTTTTTGGAATGCCGCATCGATGGCCACATGCTGTGCCGGCCTGTCGCCGGACTGCATCGTGACGACAAATTGCCTCAGGTCATCGTCGGTCGAGTTTCGCACGAAGTCGTGCATCGCGGGTCGATTGGAAGCGAGAGTATAGATGGGCGGCGCCGAGCGACATGCATACTTTCGGCCCATCACGTCGTCGGTTGTGCAGTACATGAACCGCCACGACGGCGTCCACGCGATGCCACTTTCCCGAAGTCGGGTTTCGAGCGGCGAGACTTCGATTTGCGGGCCTGTGCTCAGAAAGCCCAGCCAGGTCGTTTGTCGTCGCATCGAACCCGTCACCGGATCGATCTCCACCTGTACTTCACGCAGGGGCAGGAAGATCAGCGCCGCGGCGATCATCATGATGGCGACGATCGTAATGCGTCGCCAAGTCCATCGGAAGACCAGGCGCTTCGGCCGCGGCGGGTCCGCTGAATTCGAGGTGGATGAGATATGCGGGTTCACTTTGCGCCCCCGTTCAGGGAACTCGATCCATCGAGACGATCACTTCGTGCGAACGAGTCATTGAATTGTGTGTCGCGAATCGGCGCGGGTCAAATGATCAAGAGAGCGAAACAGGAAGACCCCGACCCGACACGGGTCGGCTATGTGGGAGGAGGGTCAGGCGGGTTTGCCGAAGAGTTGGTCGCGGAGTTGTTTTGCGCGGGTGAGGGCTTCGGGGGAGAGGGTCAGGGTGAGACTGCGGTCGTGGGGGTCGGAGATGAGGCCGCGCTGGTGGAGGCGAGACAGGGCGTCGGCGTCGAAGCCCTTCCATGCCTTGTTGCCCGAGAGGCCGAGCGTGAGCAGGGCGAGGACGGCGTCGTCGATCTTGTCGGTGTCGAGTGGCATGAAACGTGATCCAGTTTCAGAACAGCTTCAATTCCGTCAGCGCCTTGCTCACGATTTCGCCCAACTTGGCGTGGCCGGCGGTGGTCGGGTGGACTTTGTCATCGTTGAACTGCGAATCGTCGAACGCGCCATTGGGCAGGAGGAACGGCGTATAGGTATCGACGTAGATGACATTCTTTCGGGCGGCGGCGAGCTTTTTGAGTTCGTCGTTGAGCAGGGGGATGCGGGCGTTGACCTTCTTGAGGTACGCGGCGAGGTCGGGCTTGGGGGCTTTTTCGCCGGTGGGGATGCCGTGCGGGAGGAGCGCCATGATGAGGATCGGCGTGTCGGGGTTCGCCTGCTGAGCCATGTCGAGCAGCATGTTGTAATTGCTGACGACATTGGCGACGGAGGCGTCGGCGGTGATGTCGTTGGAACCGATCTCCATGACGATCGCTTTGGGGTGCAGGTCGAGCACATCCTCCTTGAATCGGAAGAGCAGGCCGCGCGTCACGTCGCCGCCGATCCCGCGGTTGGCGACGGGCTTGCCGGGGAAGTCGTGTTCGAGTTTCCATCCGCCGATGATCGAATCGCCGGTGAAGACGATCTTGCCCTGATCTTTTTCGCGGGCGGCCCAGAAGCGTTTGCGATCGCCGGGCATCCAGCCGTCAAAGTAACGGATCGGTCCCTTGCCCGGCCACGCCGCGTCGTTCTTCGGATCCGGATAAGGCGTCGGCCCATCGGCTTTGGCGGGGCGGGCGCTCAAATGCAGAGCGGAGAGGATCAGGATGATTGTGCCGAACAGGCGAAGTACGGATAGGCGGGTCGACCGTTGATGCATTTTCAGGCCCTCGCTGACGGGGTGAGATCGGGAGCGGCAGCCACCGGGCGCGATGCGACGGCAGCGGGACATATCGAGTGCGATGCAAATATGATAAGGCAGAACGACTTCGATTAGAACCGGAACCGGCGACGATGATCGCGCAATAGTTGACTCGCGATGCAAATGACAAAAGCCCACCCCAAAGGGTGGGCTTCGATCAGTCGGGGCGACAGGCGCTGATGGTAAACCCCACCCGCAGGGCGGGGTGGTGCTGGCGTTTGCGTGGGGGCCGGGCGGCTTGGTGGATATCGGGTAGCACGCCGGCCATCAATCCGCGATCTGAGGACGGGGTCTTTCCCTTCGAACGGGACGCATTCGGCATTATCGAGCCGTCCCCCAGAATCGTCTGACGGACTCATGTGCGCCGACCTGGACTGTTCGTTGGATTGCAGGCGATGCTGAATCGACGACGACGAGCACGTGGTGGCGCTTTGGTGCGTGTCCATTTGCCGGTACACTGAAGGCCATCTCAAAGGTCCACCAATTGTAACGGCATTGCGCCATCCGGAATCCGGTTACGTCGATGGCAAAGAAAGACAAATCCAGCCCGATCATCCTTCAGTGGACGAAACACGTGCCCACCGCGGACGTGCAGGACCCATTGGGCACGAGCCTGCGCGGTTCGACACGAATCGCCAACCGGCTTCTGTTCTGTATCACGTCGATCACGCCTCGCGCCCGGTATTTCACCTTTGTGCCGTGGTGTGTGTACGACTACAACAAGCGAGAACGCGGGACACCCCATGCTCTTGGCCTACGCGATGCGATCGTTCTTCGTGAACATGCATTGACCCTCGGCTGCATTGCGCACCACGATGGGGCGGCGTGCGCAGGGGGCGCACTGGTCGGTACACGCGAAGCTATACGATGGTATGGAAGTCATAATGGAAGCGAGGCCAACCTGCGACGGTTACGATTTGCCAAGAACCCGGCAATGAACGCCTACTTCAACTCCTTGGTCAACCTTGGCGTCTTTATAACTGAGGAGGATATTCCCGAGTTGGAGGACGACGAGGAACCGATCGAATTGACGTTCGATGATATCGAACTCAGTGCAATGGGTCTGGAGATCGCCGCCGCCTACGATGCAGCCGTCGGACGATTGCAGGCAGTATCAGAAGTCGCATCCAGATCACGGCGGTGCGCTGTGACAACGCTCAAAGCGTGGGGGCGTAAGGGTGGATTGTGCGAACTCGCATTGCCAACCTCACCCGACCGGGATTTGCTTCGCGATATCTTTTTCACTCGCCGTGAACTCCCGGGTAAGGCCCACGCGGACCGACGACGCACGCTATTACTCATGCTTGATTTAGCCAGGCGGCTCACAACCAATGGATGGTCGTTCGATGCCGTCACGTTTGCCGACAGTGTCTATTTCGGAGAAGTCTCCGATGAGGATGAGAACCACGCCGTCGCGATTTCGTCCCCATTGACGGACATCTCGTTGCGTTGGCGCATGTTTTACTTTCACTACTACATGGCTGTCGCTCTTGAAGGCATCTTTTCGTGGCTCGTCACACGTCTTCGTGGCGCTGGCCTCGCGGGAGAGTCCTTGGACGGACTTGTCAGCGACCTAAACGGTCTTGGAGTGCGTAGGGATATTTCATTATTCGCGGGGGTGCATCTCGAGGAGCCATTTGGGTTGATATCCCCGCGCCGCCTATTCGCACTCTTGGGTACACCACTTGAGTTGATCGATTACGACACCAGCGCGACGATTGACGGGTCGCGACGTGTGAGCGGCCCCATTTCCGAGCCGATTCTTGAAGGCGTGATACGTAATGATGACTACCAAGACCCGACGAGCGCATTTGCAGCATCCCTGCTCTTGTTAGCGATCACGTTGGCTCGTTACAAGCGATGGGATGCGACGCAATATGGCCAGTGGCTCGCGTCGGCTGCCGCTGATCCTTACCTCGATCTGGTTCCGCCCGTCGTTTTGCATGGCATGGAGCGACGTTTTCAGAATTGGTGGGATACCCCATTCGTCGAACTGGGGATGTTTGTCCTACACCGCTTTGTTATCCAGCAACATCAAGCGATGTCATACGAAAAGGTTGCGTCCGGCGCTCGCTGCCTACTCCAGATTGACGGCGATCGAGTGCTGTCCACCGGTACTTACGACAAGATCGGCACCGGCAATGCACGTTTCCCAAGCGCGCTACAGGTGCTCATCGACCTTGGGCTTCTCTCACGTGATGACTCAAACGACATTGTCGTCACGGAAGATGGTGATCTCTTCCTTAGTCAGGAGATGGCAACCGAGGCCACCGAATGAGATACTGCGACTATACAACGCTGTTCTCAACGCATCCGTCAGAACTTGTTCTTCTTTCAACGTACAACTTTGATCCGGACTTCTTCGAGCGTCGACTTCTTCGCGCGCCATCGCTTTTGACGGCGCGCCGAATAGTCGTCCTGATGGATTACGATCAATGGTCGCGACTCAAAGTGGAAGAGGTTACCGCTCGCTGGATGAACAGCAAATACCTGGTAGTGCCGATCCGGCCCAAGGCAGGCGTATTTCACCCGAAGCTGCAACTCGTCCTTCGAGCCGATGGATTCCAACTTGTCTGCGGCAGCAGCAACCTCACACGCTCAGGATGCACGCATAACCTTGAGATCGTCAACGCGATCTCGGCGATGCTCGACGATAGTGGCACGCATGAGTCACTCCCGCTGTGCTGCGATGCTGTTCGGTTCTTTCAGTTGGCATTGGACCGCGGCATCGGCGATGCTGCCGCGATCGCACGCGATTGGATTGCCGACGCGGCGAAGGACATGCCCTGGTGCCGGCCGACATCAAGACAACATAGAGATGATCACGGCGGCGTGAAACTCATGCATACCCTTGATGGTCCTTTGTGGGACCAATTCGTGGAGTGCGTCGGCGATCATCGGCCGACACAGATCGTAGTAGTATCGCCGTTCTATGACACCGACGGCAGGATGATCAGGCGCGTTTTGCAGAAATGGCCGAAGGCTACGCTTGAGGTTCTGGCCCAGCAACTCACCAGCAACCTTCCAGTTGGCCAGCTGAAACTGATGGCCAGACCGCCAGATATCTATGAGGTGCGAAGCGCATCGAGGAGATTACATGGAAAGGCGCTCGGATGGCAATCCACTGACGGAGGCGGCATCCTCGTTGGCAGCGCGAATTTCACCGCCGCCGCGTTCGACGGGAGGAACATCGAAGCATGTATCTACGTTGGCGCGGAGACGGCGAACATGAACACGCTTTTCGACTCGCAGTTGCAACGAGTCTCGATAGCGGTTGAAGATTTCATCCCAGCGGACACGACTGAGCCGCGACCGGATGAAGATACTGAGCCTGCATTGTCGATACAATCAGCGTCACTGCGTGACGGGACCACATTGCGGCTGCTCTACGAGGTGTCATCGGGCGAAGTGATCACGAAGTTGTCGGTCGCCTTACGTCTCAGCAGCGAATCCTTTCCGCGGGCCACTATCGTACTTCCGACGCGCCGTACCGGCGAAGCTGTCGTCAAAGTGGGGGAAAAGGTGCTTCAGGACGTGCATGGGTCACTTCTGGCATTCATATCTGCGGAAACAGACCACGGACGAATCGAGAGCGCGGCGACCTGGGTTATTCATGAGGACAGGTTGACGCATGAGCCGTCTGATGGCTCGGGGATCAAGACGAAGACCCACGTCGAAGAAACTGGTGACGGGCTGCCTGAATATCTCGACGAGATCGTCAAACGTGAAGGACTGGCGAGTGTAGTGGAGTACTTGAACCACTTGAACATTCGGTTTTTCGACGGAAGCGGCGGCATTGGGGGCCGATCCAAGTTTCAACTGAGGCGCAGCGATCCATATCACCCGGATGTACCTCCAGAGTGGTGGGACCAAATCGACGCACATGCACCGAATCTCGAACAAGCGATATATTCATTTTGCGATCGACACGAAAAGTCGCGACTGCGTCGGCACGCTGAGCGCGGCAACATCAACGGGATGGAGAACTTCCTGGATATATTCACGGCAGTCGTGCGGCTCCTCTACGTATATCACACGCGAGTTGATGGAAGGGGGCAACCCGTTGTCAAAGCGCCTCAGCTGATCGGTCGCGTCTGCCGCCTGATCGAGATCGCCACATCAGGAATTGATACAAGCCATGACTATTGTGAAGGGTACACCACGTCCCTCGTGGTGAATCTGAATGGCGACTTGAGTCTGCTGCATGAGCGATCCGAGGAGTTGAATTTCATGGGTCACATGTGTGCCGCGCTTCTCATCGCACAAATGCTGAGGTTCGATCCGAACGAGGTTCCGATCTATGGCCCAAAGGTGACGCGACCTCGGGAATGCCTTGAGCATCAGGTCAAGCGCCTCCATGCGACGATAGTAGATGCCGAGATGGCCGCACCCAGCAAGCAGCAGGTCGTATCCGCGCTCGGACAGTATCGGATGTTGTCTGACGATGTGATGACGGCGTGCGAGGGTGAGATTTCGTAGGCACGACGCAACATTTCGGCCCCTCCCGCAAAAAGACAAGGGTGGAGGGAGCGCCGGCGGGCGGCCCGTCGATCGTCTGTGGCCGGCTGCGCAAAGAAATGGTCGTCGGTGCAGATGTAGAGGGTGCCGGAAGGGGCTGGGGAGTTGGAACGTGCCAGATATGGCACGATTTTCAGATTTCTCGTCTGGGGTGTACGGAGTTTTCGTTTGGCGGGCGAATAACCCCATGTGCATCGCGCACGCCAGTTTCGCTTCGCGCCGGATAATTGATTGATGCCCACCTTGCGCGGCAAATCGGCCGTTCGTGCGGGTGTAGTGGGCAACATTCCGCAACCACGCCACAAAAAAAGGTGGTCACGCAAAAAATCGGCCCTGCCTGCAAAAAGACAATGGTGGAGGGATGGCTTGCCGACGGTCGGCGGCAGGTTTTCTGCGAATGAGCGGTACGGCGACCGGCGGATCGCATAGGTAACTAGAGAGGGGACGGCGCGAACGTCTCCGACCAGGCGGCGAGACGAAAATCGTTCCAGTATTGGAGCAATTTTCAGATTTCCGCAGATTGTTGGCCGAATTTTGGGCCCCTGCGGCAAATAACCTCACTGGCGGGATCGCGACAGAAATTCCGCCGACGTTCCGCGGCAGCGCCGGGTAAGTAATCAGTAGACGACAGCGTCGGCATGGTGGCTGGCGCGTTGGGCACACCTCTTTTCGGAAAGGATTCCAGCATGAGACACGTTCTGAGTCGAAGCGATTACGAAGAGCTGTTCGGGCTGCAGGCGTACCCGAAGCGGACGACGGCGGCGGCGAGCGAACTGGTGTCGCGCGGGCTCAAGGCCAACGCGACGACGCTCGACTATCTCGCCAAGACCGGCGTCGTGGCGGTGCCGCAGAGCGATGGCGGGCGGCGGCTGTGGGAGCGCCGGCACATCGAGCAGGTGGCGGCGCACCTCGACGAGATCGAGAGCTTCACGCCGGGCACGTGGCATCATGTGATCGAGGACACGAGCCCGGCGCAGGACATGCGGGCGTTCCGGGAGGCGTGCGCGGCTTCGCCGGACCTGCCGCCCGATCCGACCTATTTCGTGCGGACGGTGACGCCGGGTGTGCCGGGTCTGGGCATCTACGCGATGGTGCACTATCGCCCGATGTCGCGGTTGGAACTGGCCGAGTGGCATCGCACGATCGAGCAGGCCCGGGGCCAGGCGGTGCCGGCATGACCCCCGGAATCGAAACTATCGCCACGGAGAGTCTGCTGCTGGCTGCGCCCGAGGTCGCTATCGAGGCTGGCGGCGAGCCGAAGCGTCCGCGCATCAGCATCGTCGCCTACACCGGCGGCATGATGCGGGTGCCGGGTTGGGGCGACGTGGCTGTCGATCTGACGGGTCTCGACGCCTCGGGTCAGGTGCCGCTGCTGGCGGATCACGACGCCCGTGTCGGCGGCGTGGTCGGGCACGGCAGCGCCGAGGTGCGGGATGGCCGCCTGATCGTCACCGGCGTCATGAGCGGCGCGGGTGAATCGGCGCGGCAGATTGCCGAGATGACGGCCGGCGGATTCTCATTTCAGGCGTCGGTCGGCGTCGAGCCGGTCGAGCAGGAGCGGGTGCCGCCCGGCACAAAGATTCAGGTCAACGGCCGCACGCTGTCGTCGCCACGCGGGTTCACGCTGGTCAAGCGTGGGCGGCTTCGAGAAGTAAGCATCACGCCGTTGGGTGCCGACGCCGGGACAAGCGTCGCTATCGCGGCATCACATCGCAACGCAGAAAGGAATGCCATGAACACGGACGTTCTGACGATCGACGAGAACGCGATCCGCGCCGACGAGCGGGATCGCATCAACCGCATCGAGGCCACGTGCGCCAAGCCGGCAGCCGGCTGGGGCGCGAACAAGGACCGGGTGGACCAGCTCAGGGCCTCGGCGCTGGCCGGCGAGATCACGGAGCAGGAACTGACGGCGCAGATGCTCACCATGCTGCGCGAGTCGCGGCCGAGGCTGATGAACACGGGGCTGCGCCCGGCGCAGATCGTCAGCCATGCCACAACGCTCGAAGCGGCGCTGCTGTCGCGCATGGGCATGACGGAACTGGGCGAGCGAGAACTTGGTCCACTGGCGATGGAGCACGGCGCTTCGCTCAAGGCGAACCATGTGCTGGACCTGTGCCGGGCGGCGCTGATGTACGAGGGCATCGAAGCGCCCCGTGGCCGCGAGGAAATGGTCAAGGCGGCGCTGAGCACGTACTCGCTGCCGACGGCGCTGGGCAACGTCGCCAACAAGGTGCTGCTCGATGCGTACACCGAATCGCCGGCGAGCTGGCGCTCGTTCTGTGCCGTGCGATCGGTCAGCGATTTCAAGAAGAACACGGCGATCAGGCCGTCGTTCGCCACGCCGCTGGAGCCGGTCGCCCCGGGCGGCGAGATCAAGCACGGCACCGTCGGCGAGTGGTCCGCCGAGTACCAGGTGGACACGTTCGGCAAGATGCTCAGCGTCGATCGCCGCGACCTGGTCAACGATGACCTCGGCGTGTTCGACGAGACGGGTCGGGCGCTTGGCCGATCGGCGATGCGGAAACTGTCGGACCTGGTCTACGAAGTGCTGCTGGCGAACATCGGCGGGTTCTTCGCGACCGGCAATGGCAACTACCTCGAAGGTGCCGACAGCGCCCTGACGTTCGACGGCCTGGCGGCGGCGATCACGCTGATGCTCGTGCAGCGTGACGATGAGAACAACGACCTCGACCTGCGGCCACGCACGCTGCTGGTGCCGCCGGAGCTTCAGACGACGGCGAGGGCGCTGCTCGAATCGGAGTTCATCAAGCAGATCGCCGAGCGCACGCCGACGGGTAATTCGCTGCGGCAGGCCGTCAGCATCGAGGTCGAACCGCGCCTCAGCAATGCCGCCAAGTTCGGCACGGCGGCCAGCGCCAAGCACTGGTATCTGTTCGCCGATCCGGGCGCGGTGCCGATGGTCGTCGCGTTCCTCCAGGGCAAGCAGACGCCGACGGTCGAATACTTCGGCCTCGATCACCAGGCCAACCGGCTGGCGGTGACGTGGCGGGTCTACTTCGACTTCGGCACGGCGCTGGTCGATCCGCGTGCGGCCGTGCGGAGCAAAGGCGAGGCCTGAGGTGGGGGTTGGTTGCGGGCATGGCGGGCCGGTGTCCGTCCACACCGGTCCGCCGCCCGCTTTCGTTTTCACATCGACAATGGAGTGTCGCATGGTTTCCACTGCGGATGAAGACGTGACGGAGCGCGTCGGCAACATCGAGATGCGCATCCGCTTCGGCGAGCCGACGCCGGAATCGAGAGAGCGATGGGAGCGCCGCAGCGAAGCGCTGGCCGCGTGGCTGCTGGATCGCTGGCATGAGGAGCAGCGCCGTCGCGCGGCAGAGAGGAATTGAGCATGATGGCCACACGACAAGACCCAATCCCGGCCGGGCACTACGACGCGAGGATCGTCAACTCGCAGATAGTCGACACATCGGACGGCAATCGTCTCGATCTGAACTTCGAGATCATTGGCGGTGCCCACGACGGTCGTGTTGTGACCAAGGGACTGCACCTGCACAGCCGCAATGCGAGCAAGCAGTGGCGGGACCGCCGTGAACTGTCGCACATTTGTCGGGCGGTCGGTGAACTGACGCCCCACGACAGCAGCGAATTGCACAACATCCCGATGGTGATCGAGGTCGGCATGGACAAACGGCGGAACACCATCCTGTCCTATTCGCGTTCGCCTTCGTCCGATGCAATGGCATCATCCAAGCCACGACGCATCCAACTCACGCGCGCCGACCAGATCGAGATGCGTCCACCGGACTGGCTGCTGCGCGGCATGCTGGAGCGCGACACGTTCGCTCTGGTCTTCGGCGATCCAGGCACCGGCAAAAGTTTCCTCGCTATCGACTGGGCGTGCAGGGTGGCCACGGGCACGCCCTGGTGCGGCCACGGCGTGAAGCCCGGCCCCGTGGTATACGTCGCCGGCGAGGGGCGCAACGGCCTCGGCCGGCGCTTCCGCGCGTGGCAGGAGCACCACGGCGTGAGCCTCACCGACGCGCCGCTGTTCATCGCGCCAGCGATGGCGATCCCCGATCCATCGCAACTGGCCGAACTGCTCGTCGCCATCGAAGAGCACGGCCCGCCGGCACTGATCGTACTCGACACACTCGCGCGCTGCTTCGGCGGTGGCGATGAGAACAGCACGCAGGACATGAGCCGGTTCGTGTCGGCCTGCGACGCGATCCGCCGGCGCTACGGCTGCACGATCCTCGTGGTGCACCACACGGGCCATGCGGACAAGAATCGGGCGCGCGGCGCAATCGCGATGAAGGCGGCGCTCGACGCCGAGTATCGCATGGCCAACGACACCGGCCTGCTGTTGAGCGCCACCAAGATGAAGGACGCCGAGACGCCGCCACCGTTGGCGCTGGAACTGGTAGCGGTGGACCTGCCCGACATGACCGACGACTACGGCAACGCGGTCACGTCGGCGGCGATCAACGTGCTCGACGCCGACGCGGGCGCGATTGAGTCGGCGGCGCGGACGGTGGCGATCCGGCGCAGCAAATGGCAGCGGGTTGGGCTGGAGATCGCCAAACGGTTGATGGCCACCGGTGACGATGGTCAGGCCAGCGTCAAGGACTGGCACAGCGAGTGCGAGGCCACCGGCATGCGGCAGTCCACGCGGTACGACGTGCTGGCCGAACTGCATGATCGCGGCGACCTGGTGGTGGAAGGTGAGACCATCGTTCCAGCGTGAGCGACCTCGCCCTTCCATTTCCGATTCCAATTCCAATGTCCTTAAGGACATTGGAATTGGAATGGAAATTGGAATGAGGGCCTGAAAGAGAAGATTGGAATTGGAATCCGGAAATTGGAATCGTGGCAAGCAAACTGACGGCAGAAGGTTACGAGCGACGCGAGGCGGAGCGTTCAAAGCCAGATTGGAACGATTGGAATCCGAGATTGGAATCGACGCCGTCGGATAGGTACTCCGCGCGACCGCCTTTTCGAGATGGCACGGGAACGCGTCGAGGGGTTGCTCTCAGTTTGTTGAGAGGCGCGCACAATCAGCCGTAACGCCACGGAGGGCATCGTTGCCATGTTGACGCGCCGAGTGCTACTGAAGGCGGCGTGGCGGCAACACGGCGACCACCGTGGCTGCTACCGGCGCGTATGCCGGACGTGCGGCGCGCCGTTCTACGCGGGGCGTCCCGAGGCCCGGTATTGCCGACCGGCGTGTCGCCAGCGGGCGTACCGGCGGCGAAAGTTGGACTTGATGTTCTCGCCCACATGAGCCCTCATGGTCGTGGCATCAAACCATGACCCATGGAGACCACCATGATCAGCACGCAACACGTACCCGCCGTCGCGTACCTACGGCGCTCGTCGGACAAGCAGGAGCAGAGTATCCCAGACCAGCGCGTCGAGGTGGTGCGCTACGCCGAGGAGAACGGCTACCGCATCGTCCGCGAGTACCTCGACGACGCGATCAGCGGCACCAGCGCCGACGAGCGGCCCGGCTTCCAGCAGATGATCGCCGACGCCGAGGTCGGCCAGTTCAAGGCCGTGATCGTTTGGAACAGCGACCGCTTTTCACGCGGCGATGTGACCGAGACCGAGCACTATCGCTACCTGCTGCGGAAGGCCCACGTCAAGGTGCTGTCGGTGACGGAGGACTATCTCGATCGCGACGGCATCGACGGTGATGTGCTGCGGACCGTCAAGCAGTTCCAGAACCGGCAGTTCTCGATCTCGCTGTCGCAGAACACGCTGCGCGGGCAGATCAGTTCGGTGATGGCCGAGTCCGATCCCGGACGCGCTGCGCCGTACGGCTACGACCGCGAGATTCTCGCGCCGGACGGGTCGGTGCTGTTCCGCATCCGATTCTGCCCGGAGCGGGTGCGCGAGGTATATGACAAGGATGGAAAACTCCAGACCCGCTACGCCAAGGGGCAGCAGTTGTCGAAGCCCGGCAAGGAGTGCAAGGCGCGGCTTGTACTCGGCGAACCCGAGCGCATCGAGGTGGTCAAGACTATCTACAAGATGTGCCTCGATGGGATCGGCTTCGCATCGATCGCGGCCGAGTTGAACGCCAAGGGCGTCCCCGCGCCGACGCGCGACATCTGGGGCTTCACCACCATCAAGTCGATCCTGGAGAACCCGACGTATCGCGGCGACCTCGTTTGGAACCGACGCACGGAGGCGAAGTTCTACCGCGTGCGGAACGGTCGAGCGCGGAAACGGGAACGGCAGTTTGGCGAGGCGAAGGTGGTGCGGACGCCGAAGGATGAGTGGGTGGTCGTACCGGACGTGGTGCCGGCGATCATCAGCCGCGAAAACTGGGATCAGGCGCAGGTGATGGTCGCCAGGCGGGGCCGTGTTCGCGGCGGGGCTGGGCATCGCGATCGGCGATGGTTGTTGACGGGCGTGCTCGAGTGCGGCGACTGCGGGCACAAGTTCTGGGGTGATCCGAGACGCAAAGGGCACAAACCCGGCCGCGCGGAGGTCATCACCAACTACTACACGTGCTCGGGACGGCGTTCGCACGGCAAGACGATCTGCGAGGTGCCCTCGACGCTGCGGGCTGAGCACATGGAAGAATGGGTGCTCGGCAAACTCGGCGATCTCGTCGCCACCGACAGGGGTGGCATCGAGGATGCTGTCGAACGCTTCGCCGGTGCGGTTGATATCGAGCAAACCAGCGATACCGATGCCGAGCGGATCGAACGCGAGATCAAGCAGATCAACGAGTTGGTCACGGCGCTCACGATGAACATCGAGCCCGCGAACATGGCAATGCTCAATGACCGGCTCACGCAGTTGCGGCTCCGCAAGGATGCGCTCGACGACGAGCTGTGCATGGCGAGGCGCGCCCGCCGCGATCACGATCCCGGTGAGGCCCGGCAGTGGGCGCGGTCGCAATTGGCCGGGCTGCGCGACGCGATGAACGGGACGCGCAACGACCGTACGCGCGAGGTCATCGGCAACTACGTCGATCGCATCGTGGTTTGGCCGTCGAAGAGGCGTGGCGAGATGGTGTTGAACGAGGCCTCGCGGCCGTTCTGGAAACGCCACGACCGTCCTGTCGGACGGTCGCGGGTGAAGCTAATCGGGGCGACAGGATTTGAACCTGCGACCTTCTCGTCCCGAACGAGACGCGCTACCAAGCTGCGCTACGCCCCGAGGCGTTGTTTGTCAGGCGGGCATTGTAGGGGGGATCATGTGGGGTTGCAAATTTTTTGGAAAGAGAACCCGCCGCCCGTTCGGCAAGCTCACGGCAAGAAGCGGCGTCGCTCAACGGGGGAGGGGGTCAGGCGATCAGGTCGTGGACGACTTCGCCGGCGACGTCGGTGAGCCGGAAGTCGCGGCCGGCATAGTTGTAGGTGAGTTTTTCGTGGTTGAGGCCAAGGAGGTGGAGGATCGTGGCGTGGAAGTCGTGGGTGTGGACGCCGTCGGTGGCGATGGCGTCGCCCATGTCGTCGCTGGAGCCGTGGACGTAGCCGGCTTTGACGCCGCCGCCGCAGAGCCAGCTTGTGAAGCAGCGGTTGTGGTGGCTGCGGCCTTTGGGGCCGTCGTGTCGGGGCGTGCGGCCGAATTCGGTGGTGAAGACGAGGAGCGTGTCATCGAGCATGCCGCGCTGCTTCAGATCGGCGATGAGTGCGGCGATGGGCTGGTCGATGTTCTTGGCAAGCGGCCCGTGCGAGGCCATGTTGGAGTGTGCGTCCCAGTTGTCATGTGCGGCGACGTCGATGAGCTCGATGAATCGGACGCCGCGCTCGGCGAGGCGGCGGGCGACGAGGGCTTGCCATCCGTAGCCGGTCGTCTGCCCGCGCTGAAGTCCGTACATGGCGAGCGTCGCATCGGATTCGCCGGCGAGGTCGAACGCTTCGGGGGCTTCGGTCTGCATGCGGAAGGCGGTTTCGTAGCTTCGGATGCGGGCGGCGAGGGCGTCGGTCGTGGGGTGCCGGCCCATGTGCTGCCGGTTGAACACTTCGCTGAGGCCCAACTCCATCTGTTCGACGTCGGCGACTTTCGTGCGCGGGTCGAGATTCATGACGGGATTCGGGCCGGGGATGACGCGCGTGCCCTGATGGTACGCGGGGAGGAAGCTGTTGGAGAAGATCTGCGTGCCGGCGTAGGTCAGATGCGGGGCGATGACCATGAACGAGGGGAGATTCTGATTGAACGTGCCCAGCCCGTAGCTGACCCATGAGCCGATGCATGGTCGGGCGAAGGAGACGGAGCCGGTGTGGATGCCGAGCGTGGACTGGAAGTGGTCGTTGTGATCGGTGTGCATCGAGCGGATGAGGCACAGGTCATCGACCGACGCGGCGATATTCGGGAACAAATCGGTGGCGTCGATGCCCGCCTTGCCCCACTTGCGCGGCTTCCAGAGGGAGCCCAGGTAATTGTCCTTGCCGTCCATGTCGTTGAGCTTGGGCTTGGGGTCGAACGAATCGACATGCGACACGCCGCCGGGCATGAACAGGAAGATGACGCGCTTGGCTTTGGCGGGAAAATGCGGTGCTTTGGGGGCCAGCGGATTGACCGGGGCGTAGCGCGACTCGGCGCCGCGGGCTTCGCCGGCCGTGATCGCATCGATGATCCCGGGCATCATCACCGATCCGGCGACCATCGATCGCAACAGGGCTCGGCGTGTCCAGGGGTGATGGGCGAATTGCATGGTCAGCTCTTTCCTAGTCGACGAAAATGAACTCGTTGGAGCGAAGAATCACGCGACACAAACTCTTCCATGCTTCGAGCCGCGCATCATTGTCCGCCATGCCCGACGCCTTGTACTGCTGCGTCACCTTGTCGAGAAACGCGAGCGATTCGCTCGTTTCCGATTCGCTGGGCGGGCGGGCGTAGGCGGTCTGGAACGCCAGCTCGATGCGCTGCGGGTCTTCCTTGGCGGCTCCGATCAGTCGCTGCGCGAAGCTGTCCGCCTGTTCGTGCACGAACGGATCGTTGAATCCGTACAGCGCCTGAAGCGCGGTCGTCGATGCGACGCGATCGCCGGTGCATGCATTGGTGTCGGGGCCGTCGAACGTCGCCATGAACGGATGCGTCTGGCCGCGCTGGGTCATCAGGTAGACCGAGCGCTTGTTCGACGGATACACATCGCGGAACGGGCGATGCTGCGTGTACTTCCACTGGGTCGGATCGGGGAACGGATGCGGCGTCGTCATCGGCGTGCGATCGAGATTGCCGCTGACGGCGAGCATCGCATCGCGAATCGGCTCCGCTTCGAGACGCCGCACGTTGGCGTGCCAGAGGTACTGATTCGCAGGGTCCGTCTTCGCGTTGTCCGCTCCGTCGTCAGCCGAAAGCTGGTAGACCTTGGACGTCATGATCAGCCGGTGCATCTTCTTGATGGACCAGCCGTCATCCATGAACCGCTTGGCCAGATAGTCGAGCAGTTCGGGGTGCGTCGGCGGCTTGCCGCGCGAGCCGAAGTCGTCGGGCGTGGCGACGATGCCTTCGCCGAAATGATGCTGCCAGATGCGATTGACCATCACGCGCGCCGTCAGAGGGTTCGACGGCTCGGTGAGCCACTTGGCCAGCTCCAGCCGCCCGCTTCCTTTTTCGTCCGCCGGCAGTTTCTGCCCGCCCAGCGCCGTCAGGAAATGCCGCGGCACGAGGGGGCCCTTGTCGCCGGGCTGCCCCTTGATCTGCACATTCGCATCGCCGGTCTTGCCCTCCGCCACGGCGTAGGCGTCATCAATCCGCGGCTTCTCCTTTTCGACGCGCGTCAGCGCATGCTCCTGCGCCACGTACTGCTTGCCCAGGTCATGCTCCAGATCGCGCAGCTTCTCGACCTTGTCGTCGATCGCTTTTTTCGCCGCGTCGTCCTTGGTCTTTTTCTGCTCGGCGATCGCGGCGGAAAGATCCCTGCCCGCCTGTTCGCGCCGGTTCTTCAGGTCGGTGAGCTTCTTCTTCTCCGCTTCGACCTTGACCTTGTGATCGGCGAGAATCGCATCGGCTTCCTTCTGAGGAATCAGCGGAACGAAATCCTGCTGGGCCTGGAGAAGTTCGATGCCCGGCATGGGGTAGCGCGTGCTGTCGAAGATGCCGTAGAGGGCGTAGTAGTCTTCGGTGGAGATGGGATCGTATTTGTGATCGTGACAGCGGGCGCAGTTGATGGTGAGCCCGAGGATGCCTTTGCCGAGGTTGTCGAGCGTGTCCTCGATGGTCAGGTACTGCGGATAGTTTTTGATCTGCGACCCGAACCGGCGCGAGAGGGCGATGTAGCCGGTGGCGATGACATCCTCGCGGCGCTGAGCTTCGTCTTTGTGCGGCAACAGGTCGCCGGCGATCTGCTCGCGGAGGAACTGGTCGTAGGGTTTGTCGTGATTGAAGGCGTCGATGACGTAGTTGCGGTACTTGTAAAGCTGCGGGATGGGGAAGTCGGAGTTGTCGCCGGCCGTGTCTGCGTAGCGGACGATGTCGAGCCAGTGCCGGCCCCATCGCTCGCCGTACGCCGGGGAGGCGAGCAGCCGGTCGATGAGCTTCTCCCACGCATCGGGGCTTTTGTCCGCGAGGAACGCCGCGACCTCGCCCGGCTCCGGCGGCAGGCCGATCAGATCGAAGTACGCCCGGCGGATCAGCGTCCGCTTGTCCGCGGGCCCGACCGGCTTGAGCCCGTGCCCGCGCCAACCGGCGGCGACGAAACGGTCGATGGGATGCTCGCTGAAATGCGACGCGTCGGCAGGGGGCTGCACATCCTTGACCGGCTGCACCGACCAGAGGTCCTTCGCCGCAATCTGCACCGGCGACTCGGCCCATAGGCGGGGCGCGATCGCCAGGGCGATCATCAGCAGCATCGGAATGGCGGCGTTCGATATTCTCATCAGGCGTTTTGGTGGCGGGTCCAATCGCGTGTGAGCCGGTCCCGGCGGGACGGTTGGGGCCGACGGCGTCGACGCCCGGAGGCAGGATACGTGTACGTCCGAATTTTCGGCTATTATAGTCGTGACATCAAGAGGCATGCCACCCCTTTTTTGAGAAACCGGTTTTCCTGCCATCGGTCCGAGCCCGCGTATGGCTCGAATAACGGCGATTGTCCGTGCGACGGCGCGAACAATCCGGTATGGTCTAACGTTCAACCTGCACCACCTTATTCCTCGAAAGGACCCCGCCATGAAGAAGTTTTTGATGATGACGCTGTGTGTGCTGGCGATGTGCGCGATGTCGCGCCCGTCGCTGGCGGAGCAATTCGACACCTCCGGCGCCGACAAGCTGGGCTTCAAGCTCTGCCTTCAGGCCTGGACCAACAACAAGAAGACGCTCTACGAAACGCTCGAACTGGCGCAGCAGATCGGCGTGCATTACGTGGAGATGTACCCCGGTCAGCCGCTCGGGGGCGACCTGAAGGGCAAGACCGGCCCGGGCATGAGCGATGAGGAAATCGCCAAGACGCTTGAGAAGGCCAAGTCGTGCGATGTGACGCTCATCACGTGCGGCGTGATGGGCATTCCTTCCGACGAAGCGGGCGCGCGGGCGACGTTCGACTGGGCCAAGAAGATGGGCCTCAAGTACATCAACTCTGAGCCGGACCCCAAGGCCTTTGAGATGATTGACAAGATCGCCGGCGAATACGGCATCATGGTCGGCATCCATGACCACCCCAAACCCAGTCGCTACTGGAACCCCGAGTACGCCTACTCGCTGACCAAGCCCTGCAAGAACATCGGGCTTTGCGCCGACACCGGGCACTGGAAGCGCAGCGGCATGAACCCGGTCGACGTCGTCAACACCTACGGCGACGACATCGTCGACTCGCACTTCAAGGACCTGGTCCCCGGCGGCGGGTCGGCGAATCTGCATGACGTGATCTGGGGCACCGGCGAATCGAACGCCGCCGGCGTCCTGGCGGCGCTGAAGGCCAAGGGCTTCAAGGGCCCGCTGTCCATCGAATACGAATGGAAGTGGGAAGTTGAAGACCTGCGCAAGTGCGCCGAGTTCTTCTACGCCGAGTGCAACAAGCTCGCCAAGGAGTGAGCGGCTCGCGGCGTTTGATGTGAGATGAAGCCCCGCCGCCGGCGAACATCGGCGGCGGGGTTGTTTTTAGCCGCGATACAATGCGCCGGGTGTGCGCTTTTTTACCGTAAATTGATGTGCCGCTCGCGTGTACCATCAATATGGAGGCCTCGCATGTCGACCCGCCGCAAATGGATGACCTGTGCATTGCTGCTGACGCTCGTGTGCTCGCTTCGTGCCGACGAGCCGGCGACGATCAAGATCGCCGTCAATTCCGGCGAGGTGCCCGAGCTCAATGACTGGATGGTCAAGGCGGCTCAGACGGCCGCGGATTTTTACCCGACGATCGTGCGCGAGTTGGGCGATGCGGGGTACACGCCGCCTGCGTCGGTCGACTTCATCGTGAAAAAAGACGAGAAGGGCGTCGCCTACACGCGGGGGCACACCATCGTGATGGCCCCCGCATGGTTCAAGGCCCACCCCGATGACGTGGGCGCGATCGTGCATGAGATGTGTCACGTCGTGCAGTCGTATCATCATCGCAACACGCCCGGCTGGGTCGTCGAGGGGCTCGCCGACTACGTGCGCTGGTTCAAGTTCGAGCCCGTCGAGAAGCGCCCGCGCGTCGATCCCCGCCGCGCCAAGTACACCGACAGCTACCGCACGACCGCCGCGTTCTTCGACTGGATCGTCCGTGAGAAGGACCCGACGTTCGCCCGCCGACTCAACGAGGCCTGCCGCGCCGGCCAGTATTCCCCCGAGCTGTTCACGAAGTTCGCCGGCGCCTCGGTCGATGATCTCTGGCAGGGTTTCATCGCTTCGCTGACCCCGCGTCCATCCAACTGATTCCGAGGCGCGATTGAACGCCGTGACAGTTCCGGAACAAGATCACATTTAGGCTAAATGCTAAATAACAAAGGTCGCAAAACGGCTTGACCATTGACGGATTCGCTGCGCCTTCCGTCCGGCTATCATGTCGCTTCTTGCCGCCGAGTCATCGGCACGGAGCAATTATGCCCAACCTCGTCAAAGTCGTCGGCCTCCTCCTCGCGTCCAACGTGTTCATGACCTTCGCCTGGTACGCGCACCTGCGCAATCTCAGCGGCAGGGCGTGGTACATCGCCGTCGTCGCAAGCTGGTCGATCGCCTTCTTCGAGTACATGTTCCAGGTCCCCGCCAACCGCCTCGGCTACACCACGCTCTCCCTCCCGCAGCTCAAAATCCTCCAGGAAGTCATCACGCTGACCGTCTTTGTGCCCTTCGTCCTGCTGTACATGAAGCAGCCGATCAAATGGGACTACCTCTGGGCCGCCCTGTGCATGGTCGGCGCCGTCTTCTTCATGTTCCGAAGCGCCGCAACGCCCGGCTGAGGACGGGAATGATCAATGACCAAATCCCAATGACCAATGAAGGAACGGCCTGCGGCCTTTCATTTTGAGATTGGGTCTTTGAACATTCCCTTGGTCCTTGATGCTTGGTCATTGGTCATTCCCATTTTTAACATGGCAAATTCGCACCGCCGCGGCGCAGCGGATACATTGTCATCAACCATGTCCCCGCAGGGTCTTCCAACTTCGCGTCGCGTTTTCGCCGCCCGCGTGCTGCTCAAGCACTTGGCCGCCCTGGCGTCGCAGATGCACGGGGCGCGCCGAGCGGAGGACATCGAGTTCGTCCATCAGCTTCGCGTCGCCAGCCGCCGTCTCCGCAATGCGCTGGACCTGTTCGATGAAGCGCTGCCCAGGAAGCTGGCCCGGCGGTGGACGAAGCAGATTCGCCGGCTGGCCAAGGCCATGGGCGCCGCCCGCGATCTGGATGTGCAGATGGTCGTCGTCGAAAAGTATCTCAAGGAGCTCAAGGCCGCCGGCGACCGCGAGCACCGTCCGGGCGTGGAACGACTGCTTCTGCGGCTCAGTCAGCAGCGCGGCGATGTGCAGCCGGACGTGGCGGGGGCGCTGGACCGCTTCGAGTCATCGGGCACGCTCGAGCAGATGCGCGAGTCGCTCGTCGGCATGAAAGTGGCGGCGCGCATGCACACCGGGGCGCCGTCCGCCGCCGACCTGCCCGGCGACGCCCGTCGCGTGATTCTGCTGCGCCTCGAAAAGATGCTCGCCTTCGAGCCGTTTATCCATTCGGACCAGCACGTGACGGAAATGCACCAGATGCGCATCGCCGCCAAGCATCTGCGGTATACGATGGAGGCCTACGCCGGGCTGTTCGAGAGCCGCCTGCGCGAGGAGATCAAAAATGTGCGGCGGATTCAGACCCTTCTGGGCGACCTGCACGACTGCGACGTCTGGCTTTCTTCGCTGCCCCTGTTCATCGAAGAGGAGCACGAGCGGCACGTCCGCTTCTTCGGACACGGGCGCGGCTTCGCGAAAATCCGCAAGGGCATCGAACATATGCTCGACAATCGGCGTCAAAAACGCCGCGAGATTTACGGGCAATTCGTCGAACTTTGGGACGAACTGACCAAAGATAAACAATGGGAACGATTAAGAGATTTATTGGCGGAGCCGATGGATGACGATACACTCAATACACCGGTGGAACCGACTGCGGCGGAGTCTGCACAGGACCACCCCGGCCCACGGAGTCCCGCGCATGGAAGCGCGCAAGCATCCTCCCCATCGTCACCCCCCGATCGCCGCCGTCGCCAAGCTTGATGCTCAGCAGGCCCGCGACATCGCCCCGGCCTACCGGCTCGCCGAGGACTGCCTCTATGAAGCCGGGCATGCCCATCAGGTCGCCCGCCTCGCCCTGGCGATCTTCGATCAGCTTCAGCCCCTGCACCGACTCGGCTCCCGCCGCCGCCTCCGGCTCGCCGCCGCGTCGCTCCTGCACGACATCGGCCGCCTCGAAGGCGCCGCCGGGCATCACCGCACATCGCTCCGTTACATCCTCGAATCGACCCTGCTCCCGTGGAGTCAGCGGCAGCGATTGATCATCGGTTCCATCGCCCGCTATCACCGCAAGTCGCCCCCCAAACCCAATCATTCGCACTTCGTCGCCTTGAGCCGCGCCGACCGGCAGGACGTCCGCATCCTCGCCGGCATCCTCCGCGTCGCCGACGGCCTCGACGCCTCGCACCGCAGTCTCGTCCGCCGCGTCGCCTGCTCCTTCTCCGACCGCCGCATCACCCTCTCGTGCATCACCAGCCGCCCCGCCGACTCCGAACTCAACGCCGCCATCCGCAAAGCCGACCTGCTCACCGAAGTCTTCGACCGCGATGTGCAAATCGAATGGCGCCTCGCCTCGACCCTCACCCCCGCCAGCGCCAAAGCCAACTGACCCAATCCGCGCCGCCCCCGACTTCCCCTTAAGCCGAGGGCTGAGCAAAGCGAAGCCCCGGATAATTTTCATGACGCGCGTCAGAGGGCGTTCCGCCCTCCGACACCCCCCTGATGCAAATTCCGACCGCAGCGATTCGCTACACCTCGACATCGCGCTGTTTGAGTAACTCCAATTCCGCACGCAACCGTTCAACTTCCCGACCCAGCGGCCCGGTGACGAAATACGGTATGACGAAGAAAAACATGCTGTTGAACGCCATCAGCATCACCACAAAAATCAGCGAGGAGCCATCGTGAAGTGATGGCACAAATGCCGCCGCCGCCGTGATGCCTGTGCAAGCGAGCGACATCGCCACGCTCCGTCCCGACATCTGCTGACTACCGAGCAATTTGATACGAGATAGGTCTTTATCACGATCCGTCATAACACACCTCCAGAAATTGAGAGCATTCTACGTCATTGATGGTTGTACGATAAAAATGACCGGAAGATCGCCGTCCACAGACTTCCACCAGCCGCTTGCGGCTTAGCAGGCAATGATCATTGCTAAGCCGCAAGCGTCTTTATATCAGACCCCCGCGTAGTTCGCATCGTTGAGCCCCGGCAAAACTTCATCCGAGTCGGAGAAGCTCTTGATGGGTACGCCCAGGTGCTGGAGGTTCGCCAGGTATAAATCGGTCAGGGCGGTCGAGTCGGGGTAGACGATGTGGCGGCCGGGGGAGAGTTGGCCGCCGGCGCGGCCGGCGAGGACGATCGGCAGGTCGACGGGGCTGTGGGCGTTGCCGTCGCGGAGCGACGAGCCGAACATCAATGTGGAGTTGTCCAAGAGCGAGCGGTCGCCTTCCCTGATCGCGGCCATCTTGTCGAGCATGTAGGCGAACTGCTGGGTGTGCCAGATGTTGATCGCGCGGTACTGGTCCATTTTGCCGGGGTTGTTTTCGTGATGCGAGGTCTGGTGATGCCCGCCTTCGACGCCCGGCAGGAAGCTGAAGTTTTTGGGCGAGACGTCCCGGCCGAACATCAGCGTGGCGATGCGCGTCGAGTCGGTCCAGAACGCAAGCACCATCAGATCGAGCATCAACTTCGCATGCTCGGTGTGATCGAAGCTCCGCTCGGACTTGTGCTCGACATCGCTGTCCCATGCATCGACGCGCTTGCCCAGCGCGGCGATGGCGTCGCGCACCGCCGCATCGTCGGCGTGCTCCTTGCTTCGGCGATCGGCTTCGAATTCGATGCGATGCTCGACGCTGCGCACCGAATCGAAATACTCGTCGAGCTTGCGCTGGTCCTCCGCGCCGAGCTGCTGGCGCAAGCCCTTCGCATCGTCCATCACCAGATCGAGCACGCTGCGGTCATCGCCATTGAGCGCCGACTTCTGCCCGCCGGCCGAGCGGAACAGGCGATCGAAGGCGAGCTTGGGATTGATCTCGCGGGCGACGGGGGTGCTGGGCGTGGACCAGGAGATGAACCCGCCGTAGAGCTGCGTGAAGCCGACGTTCGTATCGACGCTCGAAACGGGCGACTCCAGCGACAGCTCCAGCGAGGGAAGGCGCGTGAGGTTGCCGATGTGCTGGGCGGCAAGCTGATCGACGCTGATGCCGTTGGAGCGGACGTCGGCGCCGGTGGTTTTGGTGATGGCGGTGCCGGTGAGCCATGCGGCGGATTTGACGTAGTGCCCATCGCCCCATTTGACGCGGTCATGTTCGAGATGACTGAGCACGAGCAGGTTCGGCTTGTGCACGGACAGCGGCAAAAGAATCGGCGAAAGCTCGAAATTGGCGCCCTTGCCCGTCGGGGCCCAACTGCGCGGATCGACGCCGTTGGGCATGAACAAGGCGGCGTAACGGATCGGGTAACCGTCGGCGGTCGTCGCGCTGTCGGCGGCGGGGTTGGCCAGCGCGCGCGAGACGGGGAGCATGGCGTTGAGCATCGGCAGCGCCATCGTGACGCCGGCGCCGCGCAGGAAGGTTCGACGGGGGATGTGCCATTTCTTACTCATGAGGCGCTTCCTTCCGGTCTGTGATTGTAGCGTTCTTGCGGTGCGTGAACGGGTAGCTGGTGGCGATGCCGACGATGAGGTTCTGGGCGTGATAGTCGTTGGCTTTCAGGTCGTCCATGATCTTGTTGATGACGGGCGTGTCATACGCTTCGATGCCGCGGGCGAGGGCGTAGGCGAGCATCTTGTCGGTGAGATGGCGCATGATCTGTTCGCGGCGGGCGAGGAGGATCTGTTTGAGTTCGCCGGGGCCGGTGAAGGTTTCGCCGGTGGGCATTTTGCCGGCGGCGTCGACGGGGACGCCGCCGATCTTGTCGCGCCAGGCGCCGATGACGTCGAAGTTTTCGAGGCCGAACCCGAGGGGGTCGATCTTGGCGTGACAGGCGGCGCAGGTCGGGTCGGCGCGGTGGCGTTCGAGTCGTTGGCGAAAAGTCTGACCATCGTGCGGCTTGTCATCGCGCGAGAGGGTCTGCACGCTCGCCGGCGGCGGGGGGGCCTGCACGCCAAGCACCTGTTCGAGGACCCACTTGCCGCGCAGGACGGGACTGGTGCGCTGCGGGTAGGACGCCACGGTCAGCACGGCTCCGAGCGTCAGCACGCCGCCGCGCGTCGCATCGGGCAGCGTGACGCGGCGGAACTGATCGCCTTCCACGCCGGCGATTCCGTAATGTTTGGCGAGCGCGGCGTTGAGATACGTGTAGTTGCACGCAATGAGGTCCGTCAGCGGGGCGTTGTCGCGGAGCATGGCGGCGAAGAGATCGATGGGCTCCTCGCTCATGGCGGCTTTGAGTTCGGGTGTGAAATCCTTGTAGCGATTGCGGTCGGGCTCGACGCTGCCCAAGCGGCGGATGTCGAGCCATTGCGTGATGAACTGCTCGGCGAAGGCGCGGCTCTTGACATCGGCGAGCATGCGCTTGACCTGCGCGATGAGGACATCGTTTTCGTGGAGCCGATTCTGTTTGGCGAGGTCGAACAGTTCGCGATCGGGCATGGAGGACCAGAGCAGATAGCTCAAGCGCGTGGCGAGTTCGAAGTCGTTGAGGGGATACGCATCGGTCGCACCGGGGCGATCGGCTTCGATGCGATATACGAAATTCGGCGACACGAGAACCGCCCGCAGCGCGAGGCGGGCGGCGTCATTGAAGTCGCGGCCGGACTGCATGGCGTGATCAAACACGTTCAGGTATCGGTTGATTTCGCCCTCATCGGTCGGGCGACGGAAAGCGCGCGGGAGCAGGGCGGCGAGCATGTTGTGCGCGGCGGCATGCGGGTCGAATTTCGTATTGGGATCGACGCCGGCGAGTTTGGCGACGTCGACCTGCTCGGCGATCTGTCGGGCGGCCTGAAGGTATTTTTCCATCAGGATGGGCGTGATGTAGAGCGTGGCGGCGTGATTGTCAAAGCCCTCGCCGCCGCCGCCGTCGGCGGGGAACGCATCGGCGGGATGCGAATCGACGCCGAGCAGATCGCGGATCGTGTTGTTGTACTCGACGCGCGTCAGGCGGCGGATCACCGTGCGGCCGGGGTCGGGTTGATATTCCAGATGCGCGAGCGTGTGCTCGACGGCTCCGATGAGCCGGGCGCGATCGGCGTCGCTGGGCTGGGGCTTTTTGTGCGGGGGCATCTCGCTTTCGCGCAGCACGCGCGTCACATCCTCCCAGAGCTTGGGGTTCTGGGCGAGCGAAGCGGGCGTGACGAAGCGATCGAGATTGACGTCGCCTTTCTGCTTTTTGTCGTTGTGGCAATCGACGCAGAACTGTTGAATGAGCGGACGGGCGTCGGCTTCGAAGCTCGGGTCGCTCGCGCGGCCGGCGCGGACGAGGAGCGCGACGAGCATGAGGGCATAGACCGGCAATCGCAGTGGCGGGCGTGATGTCATGATGAATCTTGGCGGGTCCGAGCGGGGGGGAAGGTCTGGAAAATGCTACGAGCCCAACCCGCGACAGGCAAGGATCAGCGGGGATTTCATATCGGGCGATTCAGGGGCGCGGCGTCGGTTGGGTGGTTTCGACGCTGATGGCGTGCAGGCGGGCGTAGATCTGCTCAAGCACATCGAGCGAGCGCGTGCCGGTGTATCGTCGGCGGACGAAGCCGTCGCGCCCGATCCAGACGGTGACGGGCACTTCGAACCCGCAGTAGGCGCCGGCGACCTGCCCGGTGTTCTCGATGAGGACGGGGAAGTTGACCTGATCGGCGCGGGCCATGACTTCGATCGCTCGTGCGGCGTCGGCGTTGAAGGGCAGCGAGCCGTCGGCGGCGGCGGCGAACTGCGCGTCGCCGTGCGGATCGCTGACGCCGTCGGTGCCGATGCCCAGCACGACCAGCTCGTCGCCATGACGATATTTGAGCTGCACCAGTTCGGAGAGCTGATCGCGCGCGGGTTGATCGGCCGAGTGCCAGAAGTAGAGCACGATGATGCGGCCGCGCAGCGCAGCCAGATCGACCTTGGCGCCGTCGATGTCGGTGAGCTGAAATTCGTCGGCGAGCGTCGGGCTCGGCGGCGGGGGAACCGCCAGCGCCGGCGCCGCGGCCGGCTGCGTGCCCTTCTGCTCACGCCACCACGTCAGGCACGCCTCGACGGCGGCCCGACGCGCGGGCTTGTCGGCGGCCGGATCGTACGCGAAATTCCGATCCGCCCGATCGCCCAGCGCCGCCATCGCCGTCGCGACGACCTGCGGCTCCGAATCATTGAGCATCCAAAGCACCGTCGACACATCCTCCGACTGCCGATTGGACACGAGGAAATTGAGCCACAGCAGACGCACCTGCGGATCGGCGTCCTGCAACATGACATTGACCCATTGCCACGGCGCCGACCCGCCCGTCGCCGACGCAAGCTGAAGCGCGATCGTCTGCACGCTCAAGTCCGCATCGCGACAGGCGTCGTTGATGATCGCGCGCGAACTGTCGAGCAGCTTCGGGTCCAGCAGCGCCGCCCGGCTCAGATAGTGAATCACCGCCTGCCGGTGCGGAATCCCGCCGGCGTACCACATCGAATCAACCGTCCGCGCGGGCGAGGGCGTTTCCTCCAGCAATGCGTCCAGCGCCTTCTTCGACGGCGAATGCAGACCGATCACGCCCTGCACGCCGGATTCCGGCAGCACCTGCCCGCGCTGAAACGTGACCAGAAGCGCCACGCCGATCGTGACTACCGCGATGACAATCCAGCGAGCCGCCTGCATGTGCGATCCCCAAATGATGAAACGGCTGAACGATTGTACTGGCGCGGCGCTCGGTCCACTAGGCGATCGGCAGCCGAATGCGACGATGCGTCTGCTCGACCGGCACGGCGACAAGATCGTAATCCGCCGCGTCGGTCACCGTGCACTTGACGACCTCGCCGACGGTCAGCGGCTCGCGCGACTGCACGTACGTCACGCCGTCGATGTCCGGCGCCTGCTGGTACGTGCGTCCCACGTACAGATGCCCGCCCTCGCCGACGCCCGCCGTCGCCCGGCCGCTCGTCTCCGTCGCGCCTTCGATGAGCACGTCATCCTGCTTCTTACTTTCGGCAATCCGGCGATTCCGCTCCAGCACCACTTCCTGCTGCGCGAGCATCAGTTCCTCGATCCGCTCTTCGATCATGTCATCATCGATGGCCCCGCCGCCGGCGTGAAGCGTCCCCGCGGGCGTGCCCGGCTCGGGCGAATAACCGAAAACGCCCATGTTCTCGAACCCGAATTCGCGCACGAACTCGACCAGCTCGCGGTGCTCCGCGTCCGTCTCCGTCGGATAACCGCTGATGAACGTCGTGCGGATCGCCATGCCCGGCACACGATCGCGCAGCTTCGCCAGCAGCGTCTCGATCAGCTTCCGGCTCGTCTTGCGCTTCATCGAATCGAGCACGCGGTCGTTGATGTGCTGAAGCGGCATGTCGATGTATTTGAGCACGTGCGGCAGGGCGGCGATCGTGTCGATCATCTCGTCAGTGAAACACGATGGATACGCATACATGAGCCGCAGCCACGCCCCGCCGCGCCCCTGCGCCAGCTTGTTCAGTTCCGTAAGCATGCCCGACAGCCCCGGGCCGTACCCGATATCCGCCCCGAAGCTCGTCGTGTCCTGCCCGATGAGGTTCAATTCGAACGCCCCATCGTTAAACAGTTCCGTCGCTTCATCAAGAATCGCGCCGACGGGTTTCGACCGCATTTTCCCGCGGATCGAGGGAATCGTGCAGAACGCGCAGTTCTGATTGCACCCTTCGGAAATGCGCAGGTACGCATAATGCCGCGGCGTCAGGCGGAGCCGCGCCGCGTCCGATTCGTGGTAGCCCTTGCCTTCGATGTTCCGCCGGCGACGGGCGATCGTGTCGCTGGCCGCGATGGAGCTGTACACCGGCTGATCGATCGCCAGGTCGTTCTGCTCCGGGCGGTTGCCGCGCACCGCTTCGACGATGTGATCCCGATCGAACACGCCGATCAGCGCATCAATATCCGGGCACCATTCGAGCATCTTCGCCCGATGCCGCTGCACGAGGCACCCAGCGACGACGATCCGCTTGAGCTTGCCCGCCTTCTTGCGCTCGGCCGCCTCGCTGATCACGTCCAGCGATTCCTGTTTGCTCGCTTCCAGGAACCCGCACGTATTGATCACGATCGCGTCCGCCTGCGACTCGTCGTCGATCGGAATCAGCCCGTCGCTCGCCAGCGAGCCGAGCATCTTCTCCGAGTCGACGAGATTCTTCGGACACCCCAGCGACACAAACGCGACGGTCTCAATCCCGTCGCTCGCCGCAGGGCCGCTCTTTTTTGTCTTCTTCCGGGGGCTCATGTCGCGGTCAGTGTATGCACGGTCCTCGCGCAAGTCGTCCCACGCCTTGTTACTCCCAACTCCCAATTCCCCACTCCGCATTCGCTCCCTCAAATCCCCTACAATTCCCCCATGAATCATCACACCCGCCGAATCGTCCTCGCCATTGTGCTGCTCCTCGCGCCCGCCGCCTTCGCCGCCGACCTCGCCGATCATTATGACGTCGTCATCGCCGGCGCCGGCACCGGCGGGACCGCCGCCGCCGTCGCCGCCGGGCGCCTCGGCGTGTCCGTCCTGCTCGTCGAGCCCACCGACTGGGTCGGCGGCCAGGCCTTCGCCGCCGCCGTCACCAGCATGGACGAGGCCTCCCGCGACCTGAGCGTCCGATCCCGCGGCCTCTACGCCGAACTCGTCCGCCGCGGCAACGCCCACTACGACAAACTCAACCTCTCCACCGACACCTGCTACAACGGCAAGGGACACTTCTGCCTCGAGCCCCGCGTCGGCCGCGCCATCTTTCTGTCCATGCTCGCGGGCACTCCGACCGTGACCCTCTCCCTTCAATCGACCGTCACCAAAGTCGTCCGCGACGGCGACCGCATCACCGGCCTCGACCTCGCCGTCGTCTCCGACGATGGCAAAACGACGACCCATCACATCGCCTGCACCGTGCTGATCGACGCCACCGAATACGGCGACGTCCTCCCGCTGACCGGCGCGACCTACCGCATCGGCAATCGCCTGAGCGATCAGCCCGTCGATCCCGCGCTGCCCGATCCGCCGATGCAGGACAACACATGGACCGCCGTCATCCGTGAATACGAATCCGACCCCCCGGAGGATTTCATTTTCAAGTCGCCCCCGCCCAACTACACGCCCGAACATTTCGCCCGCGGCCTCGCCGTCGATGGCAGCGCCCGCAATGAGCGTCCGTGGAACTTTGACCGCTTTGTCCGCTACCGCGGCATGCCCGACTCGCACCGCATGACCCAAGCCCAAAACGGCGGCAAACTCCCCACGCGCACCCACATCAATTTCACCAACGATTACCCCTTCTCCGTCAACGACGTTGAGCAACCCGACCTCCGCGAGCAGCGTGAATACGAATCCATCGTCCGTACGCTCGGCCTCGCCTACTACATTCAACACGACATGGGCCTCTCGCATTGGGCCATCGCCGATGACGAGGGCTACGACGGTCCGTACAACCAGCGCCGCGTCGAGGCGCTCATCGCCAAGCACCCCGACCTCGCCCCGTACCGCACGATGCTCGTCAACATGCCTGTCATGCCCTACGTCCGCGAGTCCCGCCGCATCGTCGGCTTGTACACGCTCACGACCGCCGACATCCGGCGCGACAAGCCGCATCACCCGCGCGATTTCATTACGTCCATCGCCATCGCCGACTACCCCGTTGATGTGCACGGCTCGCACAGTCCCGCCGTCCTCGAAACAGACCTCGACCCCGTCAACCTCATCCCGCACAAATGGGGCGACAACGGCATGGGCCCGTTCCAGATTCCCCTCGGCTGCCTCATCCCCATCAAAATCGACGGCCTCCTCGCCGCCGAGAAAAACATCTCGCAGTCCCGCCTCGCCAACGGCGCGACCCGCCTCCAACCCTCCACCATGCTGACCGGTCAGGCCGCCGGAACCCTCGCCGCCCTCGCCGCGCTGCGTCATGAACCCCCGCGTTTCGTCCCCGCCGTGCTGGTGCAGCAGAAACTCCTCGAAGCCCGCGATCCCCTGACCCGCGAGCGTTTCGACGACCTCAAAAAAGACGACCCGCTCTTCATCCCCGCGCAGCTCGCCGTCGTGCATGGCGCCTTGACCATGACCGATCAGAACTTCCACCCCGACGCCGCCCCGACCGACGCCGACCGCGCCGCCCTGATGCAATTCGGCGTGAAGGACATCCCCGCCACGCGCGTCGCCGCCGCGAAGATCGTCGCCGATCTGCTCCTCAAGAGCGCCGAAGGAAAATGACCCGCACGCCGATGCTCAACAACGCTTCGCGGCGAAGCGTCCGGTATCCCCATCCGCGCGTGCAATCATCCACACGCCGCATGCATTGCGCCTGCATCAATCCCACCCCGGAGTTGCCCCATGCGTCATTTCGTTTCGATCCTTCTTGCGTCCGTGCTGATCTTCGCCGCCGTTCAATCCCCCGTCCGCGCCGCTGATCCGCTCGTCTACGAAGGCGACGCCGGCCCCGCCAAGGGCAAGCACATCGTCTTCATCGCCGACGATCACGAATACCGCTCCGAAGAAACGCTCCCCGCTCTGGCCCGCATTCTCGCCAAGCGCTTCGGCTGCAAATGCACCGTCGTGTTCGGCCTCGACAAAGACGGCGTCATCGTGCCCGGCGTGTCGAACGTGCCCGGCATCGAAGCGCTGGATGACGCTGACCTGATGGTGATCTTCACGCGCTTCCAGAACTGGCCCGAAGATCAGATGAACCACTTCGTCGACTATCTCGACCGGGCCGGCCCCGTCGTCGGACTCCGCACCGCGACGCACGCCTTCAAAGGCATCCCCAAGGGCAGCCCCTACGAAAAGTACAACAACGGCTACGGCGGCGCGGAATATAAAGACGGGTTCGGCCGACAGGTCCTCGGCGAAAAATGGGCCGGTCACTACGGACCCAATCACAGATCATCGACCCGCCTCGACCTCGTTGGCGACCAGAAGGACCACCCCGTCCTCCGCGGCGTCAAGGACGTCTGGGTCATGGCCGGCGCCTATTTCACCGACCCGCTTGAGCCCAGCACGATTCTCGCCATGGCGCAGCCCCTCAACGGCATGACCGCCGATTCGCCCGTGGACACCAGCAAAAAGCCCGTCCCCGGCGCGTGGGTCCGAACCTACAGCGGCAAAGACGGCAAGACCGGCCGCGTCTTCACCAGCACCTACGGCTGCTCCAGCGACATCACCAACGCCGGCTACCGCCGCATGCTCGTCAACGCCTGCCTCTGGGCCATGGGTCTCGACGACGCCATCCAGCCCGACCTGAACATCGACTTCGTCGGCCCGTACAACCCGACCTGGCACAACGGCCCCAAACGCGCCGCCGGCGTCAAACCTGCCGACCTCGCCGGCTGGGATTCCCCCATCTTCCCGCTCGCCAAGTGATCAACACCACTCCCCGAAAAGCCGAGGGCTGAGGCGCAGCCGAAGCCCCGGATTCCCCCTCGACCTTCACCGCTTCTTGCTGACCTTCGCCAGCAGTCGCAGCAGTTCCATGTACAGCCAGACGAGCGTGACGAGCAGCCCGAACGCGCCGTACCACTCCATGTACTTGGGCGCGCCACGGGCGGCGCCCTGCTCAATGAAGTCAAAGTCGATCACCAGATTCAGCGCCGCCAGCACGACGACGACTACGGAGAATCCGATCCCGATCGCGCCCGTCTCGTGAATCATCGGCATCTCGTAGTGAAATGCGAATCGCGCGATGATGCTCACGAGGTAGAACAGCGCGATCGCCCCCGTGGCGGAGACGACGCCGATCTTGAAGTTCTCGGTCGGCTTGATGATCTGCGTCAGGTACAGCCCGAGCATTGCAACCAGCACGCCGAACGTCAGCCCCACCGCCTGCGCCACGATCCCCGGATACATGTACTCGAACATCGCCGACAGCGCCCCCAGCGCCACGCCCTCCGCCGCCGCATACATCGGCGCCGTCACCGGCGACCATGTCTTCTTGAAAATCGTCGCCAGCGCCATGACCAGTCCCCCGATGCACCCGCCCCACACGTAGGTGAACACATACGAGGGCACATTCGAAAGCGCATTGGTGCGCCCGACCTGCTCAATCGTCCGCGCCCCGACGTCGGCGAGCCCCGCCGTCGTATGCGCCCACGTGTACGCGCCCGTTCCGATCACGATCACCAGAAGAATCAGCGTCTTCTGCACCGTCCCCGTGAGCGTCATCTGCTGCGCGCCCGGTTCGGTGAACGCGAAAGTCGAAGCCGTCAACGCCGGATTACCTGATCGAAGTCGCATGTTCATGCCCTTATTTTAGAAAAACCCCCGTCGCACGATTGACAATCCCGCGCCCGCGCGCCGCATTTCCGCCAACCGGCATGCACGTCCCGGTCAAGTATACCACACCCGCCCCACGCCGACGCTGAGGCCGCCAAAGTGTCTGGTACACCGCTGCAAGTCCCGCGTTCCCACGCGGGGCCCGCATCACGATGTCACGTTGCTCAATTGAAGTGTGGATGCGCGTGCACGCCGGCGGAGAGATTCGAAGTAGTGGATGGTTGCGATCATGGCGATGAGTGCGACGGGCCAGTTGTAGGTGCTTCCGAACAAATAGACGTCATGGACCCATGGATTGTCAGGCCGGTAATACCCGCCTCGGATACCCGCCCATGACGGGACGCGTTCGAAATGTCTCCAAGTCTGCGGGACCGTCGTGTAGCGATGGACTTCGACCCACTTGTCCAAATAGTTCGGCTCGACGTTGGCGACAACCCATTCAAACTCGCCATCGCACGACTGGAAGAAGACGACGGGGCCCGAGATTCCAATTTGCATGCGAAAGTCGATGTCAAGACTCAGGAGCCAGAGCGATATGAGCAGAAAGAGCGAGAATGCATAGCATCCGACGAGTCGGCTGATGCGGATGGGCGATTTGATGGACGGCGCGTGCGCGTGGCTCACGCCGATACAGACGCGGTCGCAACCGAAGAGTTTCACAAGAACTCAGCGGGCTCCTCTGACATGGATGATGTTCAACTTCATGCAAGCCCCACGTGGCAACGTGGGGTCCGACCGCGCATCCATTTTCGTGACCCGACCCTGAAAGGGTCGGCTATGTGGGGAAGGCAAGGGGGCGGGTCAGTGGGGTTTGAGGAGGTTGGTTTTGGGGACGAGGTCGGATTGGAAGGTGACGTTGTCGAGGGTCCATTCGCCTTGTTGGCGGTGCGCGGTGACCCAGAGGTTGCCGCGGGCGTCGGGGCCGTGGAGGGAGATTTGCAGGTCGGCGGAGCCGGAGGAGCCGTGGACTTCGATGTTGCCGGTGGGCATGAAGCCCTCTTCGATGGGCTGACCGAGGGCGATGAGGACGCGGACGTCGGCGCGGGCGAGGGCCATGGCGCGCGTGTAGGGCTCGGAGGATTTCATGATGTGGGCGACAAGGAGAATCATCATCACGATGACGACGATCATGAAGACGACGAAGCCGATCACCAGGGCTTTCCAATGCCGACGATACCACGCGGCGTTGTACGCGACGAGTTCAACGACGGGATGAGCCATGCGGGTTGCTCCGGAAAGGTGACGAACCGCAATGAGACGGGCGGATGGTAGTTGCGCGGGGGGGGGGGCAAGGCGCGAGATGTGGACCGGGGAGTGCTAAGCCGCGAGCGGCGTCGTGAAACGGGGGGCG